>NZ_CP117449.1:6185000-6451026 GCF_030687835.1 Pseudomonas hefeiensis | reverse complement strand
GCACTGCTGCCAAAGTTCCACTGACACGGATATCCCCTAAGTTGAAAGCCGGTGAGGCAAAAACAAGCGGCCATTGTAGCGAGCAGACGTCCACTTATCCACATGCAGGTTGCTCATCGACCATGATTTATCAATGCCTTAACACCGAGAAAGGTGACAGGCGGTCGGTGGATAAGCCCTGTGGATAACCGGGCCTAAGGTCATTGCACAAGTGGGGGTGGAAGTCGGTGGATAACCTGCCTGTGGATAACTACCCATTCCACACACAGCTTATCCGACAGCGCAGCACAGGCTGGCCACTGCTTTCCCCTGTAGTTGTCATTCTCTGTACAGTCCGGATCATAAGGCCTGAAGATGGTTATCCACAGAAAGTTGCCTGCCTTGCTTTTATAAGCTTTACAGAAAAGCTTTAAATAATTCCCTTCTTTTTATTTCTATATCTGAACCGGTGTCATGAACCCGGCACCCCGGCTGGATATCTATTTGAAGGAAACGCTGGTTGGAAATTGACCTAGAGGCTTGCTTTCTCTAGAATCCCCGGTCTCTTAAAACGGGGGCCATTCCGGCCCGTTGTGGACGAACCCAGGTAACACGACATGAAACGTACTTTCCAACCAAGCACTATCAAACGCGCTCGTACCCACGGTTTCCGTGCTCGCATGGCTACCAAGAACGGTCGTGCCGTCCTGTCGCGTCGTCGCGCCAAAGGTCGTGCGCGTCTGGCAGTTTGATAATCCGGCACTGGAGGTGAGTCAGGACTTCAGTCGGGAAAAGCGTCTGCTTACACCCCGGCATTTCAAGGCAGTCTTTGACTCCCCTACCGGCAAGGTTCCGGGGAAAAATCTCCTGCTCCTTGCGCGCAGCAACGATCTCGATCACCCCCGACTAGGGCTGGTTATCGGAAAAAAGAGCGTCAAGCTCTCCGTTCAGCGCAATCGCCTCAAACGTCTGATGCGCGAATCGTTTCGCCTGAATCAGGATTCACTGATCGGCTGGGACATTGTTATCGTCGCGCGCAAAGGTTTGGGCGACGTAGAAAGCCCCGAATTGATTCAGCATTTCGGCAAGCTCTGGAAGCGCCTGGCTCGTAACAAGCCGGCACCGCCAGCAGTCAACACCGAAACTGTAGGGGTAGACAGTCCTGATGCGTAAACTGGCACTCGTTCCGATCCAGTTTTATCGCTACGCCATTAGTCCCCTGATGGCCAGTCACTGTCGTTTCTACCCCAGTTGTTCCTGCTACGCGTATGAAGCCATAGAAAACCATGGCCTTCTGCGCGGTGGCTGGCTGACCTTTCGTCGTTTAGGTCGCTGTCATCCGTGGAATCCCGGCGGTTATGACCCGGTTCCGCCTATCCCTACCTCCCGTTCTTCTTCGATGGCCGAGTAATCATGGATATCAAACGCACGATCCTGATCGTCGCCCTGGCAATCGTGTCCTACGTAATGGTTCTTAAATGGAACCAGGACTATGGTCAGGCTGCCCTGCCGACTCAGAATGTTGCAGCCAGCAATACCGCACCGAGCTTGCCGGACACCACGACTGGCAACAATGCCGCCAGCAATGACGACATCCCGCGCGCGGCAAGCGATACCACTGCCCCTGCCGAAGCCCCTGTGGCTGCAAGCAAGGATCTGATCCAGATCAGGACGGACGTACTCGAACTGGCAATCGATCCACAAGGTGGTGACGTCGCTCAACTGAAGCTGCCGTTGTATCCGCGCCGCCAGGATCATCCGGAAATTCCATTCCAGCTGTTCGATAACGGCAACGAGCGGACCTATCTGGCCCAAAGTGGTCTGATCGGCACCAACGGCCCGGACGCAAACCCGGCCGGTCGCCCGGTTTACTCCGCCGAGAAGAAGTCCTATCAACTGGCTGATGGACAGGACCAATTGGTCGTGGACCTGAAGTTCAGCAAAGACGGCGTCAATTACATCAAACGTTTCACTTTGAAACGTGGCCTGTACGACGTGACTGTTTCCTACCTGATCGACAACCAGAGCGCACAGCCCTGGTCTGGTGCGATGTTCGCGCAACTGAAGCGCGACGCCAGTTCCGATCCGTCCTCGAGCACTGCTACTGGCACCGCCACTTACCTGGGCGCCGCCCTGTGGACAAGTTCGGAGCCGTACAAGAAAGTGTCCATGAAAGACATGGACAAGGCGCAGCTCAAGGAAACCGTACAAGGTGGCTGGGTTGCCTGGTTGCAGCACTATTTTGTAACCGCCTGGATCCCGCAGAAAGGCGAGAACAACGTCGTCCAAACGCGTAAAGACAGCAAAGGCAACTACATCGTCGGTTATACCGGCCCGGCATTGACCGCTGCACCAGGTGCACAAGTCGAAACCAGCGCCATCCTGTATGCCGGTCCAAAAAGCCAAGCGGTGTTGAAAGAGTTGTCCCCAGGTCTGGAACTGACCGTGGACTATGGATTCCTCTGGTTCATTGCCCAGCCGATCTTCTGGCTGCTGCAACATATCCACAGCATCGTCGGTAACTGGGGTTGGTCGATCATCTTCCTGACCATGCTGATCAAGGGGATCTTCTTCCCGTTGTCGGCCGCCAGCTACAAATCCATGGCCCGCATGCGCGCAGTGGCACCGAAACTGGCCGCCCTGAAAGAACAACATGGCGATGACCGGCAGAAAATGTCCCAGGCCATGATGGAGCTGTACAAGAAAGAGAAGATCAACCCGCTGGGTGGTTGCTTGCCGATTCTTGTACAAATGCCGGTGTTCCTGGCGTTGTACTGGGTTCTGCTGGAAAGCGTGGAGATGCGTCAGGCACCGTTCATGCTGTGGATTACCGACCTGTCGATCAAGGATCCGTTCTTCATCCTGCCGATCATCATGGGCGCGACCATGTTCATCCAGCAGCAGCTGAACCCAACGCCTCCGGACCCTATGCAGGCGAAGGTCATGAAGATGATGCCGATTATCTTCACCTTCTTCTTCCTGTGGTTCCCTGCGGGTCTGGTGCTGTACTGGGTTGTGAACAACGTGTTGTCCATTACCCAGCAGTGGTACATCACGCGTAAGATCGAAGCGGCTGCGAAAAAAGCCGAGGCGTAACTTGCTCTGTGGATAACCACACAAAACGCCCCCTAGTGGGGCGTTTTGCTATCTGCCACTTTTGTCTGGATACCGGTTTATGAGCGCACCTCGTGAAACCATAGCCGCCGTTGCAACTGCCCAAGGTCGCGGCGGAGTCGGCATCGTCCGCATTTCGGGACCTTTGGCCAGCGTCGCGGCCAAGGCCATCAGCGGTCGGGAACTCAAACCGCGGTTTGCTCACTACGGCCCGTTTTTCAGTGATGACCAGCAGGTGCTCGATGAAGGCCTGGCCTTGTATTTCCCCGGTCCCAACTCGTTCACCGGCGAAGACGTGCTGGAACTGCAAGGCCATGGCGGTCCGATCGTCCTGGACATGTTGCTCAAACGTTGCCTTGAACTGGGTTGTCGTCTTGCACGGCCAGGCGAGTTCAGCGAACGCGCATTCCTCAACGACAAACTCGACCTGGCCCAGGCCGAAGCCATTGCTGATCTGATCGAAGCCAGTTCCGCACAGGCCGCGCGCAATGCGTTGCGTTCCCTGCAGGGCGCTTTTTCCCAGCGTGTGCATAACCTCACCGAGCAGCTGATCGGCCTGCGGATCTACGTCGAGGCCGCGATTGATTTCCCCGAGGAGGAAATCGACTTTCTCGCCGATGGCCACGTGCTCAGCATGCTCGACAAAGTCCGTGATGAGTTATCCACAGTACTGCGCGAAGCCGGACAAGGTGCCTTGTTGCGCGATGGTATGACGGTGGTGATCGCTGGAAGGCCAAATGCCGGCAAATCCAGTCTCCTCAATGCCCTGGCGGGCCGTGAGGCAGCAATTGTCACCGAGATCGCTGGGACCACCCGGGATATTCTTCGCGAACATATCCACATCGACGGCATGCCCTTGCATGTGGTCGACACGGCCGGCCTGCGGGATACCGAGGACCATGTGGAAAAAATAGGTGTGGAGCGCGCGCTCAAAGCCATTGGCGAGGCAGACCGTGTGTTGTTGGTGGTCGATGCCACGGCCCCTGAAGCGGATGATCCTTTCGCTTTGTGGCCAGAGTTTCTGGAAACCCGGCCTGATCCTTCGAAAGTTACGCTGATTCGTAACAAAGCCGACCTGACTGGGGAGCCCATAGCCCTGGAGGTCAGCGCTGATGGCCACGTCACCATTAGCCTCAGTGCGAAATCCGCGGATATGGGACTGGAGTTGCTGCGCGAACATTTAAAGGCCTGCATGGGTTACGAGCAGACGTCGGAAAGCAGCTTCAGCGCCCGTCGTCGGCACCTTGAGGCGCTGCGCCATGCCAGCGCGGCGCTTGAGCACGGTCGCGCGCAACTGACCCTCGCCGGAGCAGGTGAGCTACTGGCCGAAGATTTACGTCAGGCCCAACAAGCTCTCGGGGAAATTACCGGGGCCTTCAGCTCTGATGACCTGCTTGGTCGAATCTTCTCCAGCTTCTGCATCGGTAAATAACCCATTCCTTAAGAACCCGGCTGCTATCGACCCTACAACGAGTCCATGCAGCCGGTTTTTTCCCTTTTCTGGAACGATTGCCCCACATGGCGGCTTGTCTGTGGGCGGGTGTCTGGACCAAAAACCAGTTTTTCGGTGGATTAAGCCCTGTGAATAACTGGCCCTAAGCTCAGTTGATAAACCCCCTTCAAAACTGAAGATAACGGCCTCTGTGGATAACCACCCCATTCATCCACAGGCTTACACCGCTTATCCAAGCCCCTCAGCCGTACCTGACCACAGGGTTTTGAATCTCTGTACACATTGAATATAAAGACCTGTAGAGTTTTATCCACAGAAATGCAGGTCAGTAAGAATAAACATAAAAACAAAGGTTTTATAAATTTCTTTCTTTTTAATTTCTTTAACCTCGACTTCTCCACAGCTGGTTAAATTTTGTGCAAAGGGTTCTTTAGGAAAGGCGAAGTCCCTATACTTGCCGACCTGGCTCGAAAAACGCCCAAGGCCAGGCTCAAACCTATTTTCCGAATTACCTGAATTTAAGCAGGCACGAGGTGCGTGGTGGATTTCCCTTCCCGTTTTGAAGTGATCGTCATCGGCGGCGGTCATGCCGGTACCGAGGCAGCACTTGCATCAGCACGCATGGGGGCTAAAACCCTGTTGCTGACGCATAACGTGGAAACCCTCGGTGCCATGAGCTGCAACCCTGCCATTGGCGGGATTGGCAAAAGCCATCTGGTCAAGGAAATCGATGCCCTTGGCGGTGCGATGGCCATGGCTACCGATCAAGGTGGTATCCAGTTTCGTGTATTGAACAGCCGTAAAGGCCCAGCTGTTCGGGCTACTCGTGCCCAGGCCGACCGTGTCCTGTACAAGGCCGCTGTCCGCGAAATACTGGAAAACCAGCCGAACCTGTGGATATTTCAACAGGCGGCCGATGACCTGATCGTCGAGCAGGACCAGGTGCGCGGTGTCGTCACGCAAATGGGCCTGCGTTTCTTCGCCGATTCCGTGGTGTTGACCACCGGAACCTTCCTCGGCGGACTTATCCACATCGGTTTGCAGAATTTTTCCGGCGGTCGCGCCGGTGATCCGCCGTCGATTGCTCTGGCTCACCGTCTGCGTGAGTTGCCATTGCGTGTCGGGCGTCTGAAAACCGGTACGCCACCTCGCATCGACGGCAAGTCCGTGGATTTCTCGGTGATGACCGAGCAGCCTGGCGATACGCCGATCCCGGTGATGTCGTTCATGGGCAACAAGGAACAGCATCCACGGCAAGTCAGTTGCTGGATCACCCACACCAACGCCCGCACCCACGAAATCATCGCGGCGAACCTCGATCGTTCGCCGATGTATTCCGCTGCCGGGGAAATCGAAGGTGTCGGCCCGCGCTATTGCCCGTCGATTGAAGACAAGATCCATCGCTTTGCCGACAAGGAAAGCCATCAGGTGTTCATCGAACCGGAAGGTTTGACCACCCATGAGTTGTATCCGAACGGGATATCCACAAGTCTGCCGTTCGACGTGCAATTGCAGATCGTGCAGTCGATCCGTGGCATGGAGAACGCGCACATCGTGCGTCCGGGTTATGCGATCGAGTACGACTACTTCGATCCCCGCGATTTGAAGTACAGCCTGGAAACCAAAGCTATCGGCGGTCTGTTCTTCGCCGGGCAGATCAACGGCACCACCGGCTACGAAGAAGCGGGTGCCCAGGGTTTGCTCGCCGGAGCCAACGCCGCCCTGCTCGCCAAGGGCAAAGAAGCCTGGTGTCCGCGCCGCGATGAGGCGTACATCGGTGTACTTGTGGATGATCTGATTACCCTGGGCACCCAGGAGCCATATCGGATGTTCACCTCCCGTGCCGAATATCGCCTGATTCTGCGTGAAGACAATGCTGACCTGCGCCTGACCGAGAAAGGTCGCGAGCTGGGGCTGGTGGATGACGTGCGCTGGGCTGCGTTCTGCAAGAAACGCGAGAGTATCGAGCTCGAAGAGCAACGCTTGAAAAGCACCTGGGTTCGTCCGGGTACCGAGCAAGGTGATGCCATTGCCGCGAAGTTCGGCACGCCGCTGACCCACGAATACAACCTGCTCAATCTCCTGAGCCGCCCGGAAATCGATTACGCCGGGCTGGTGGAAGTGACCGGTCAGGGCGCGCAAGATCCACAGGTGGCCGAGCAGGTCGAGATCAAGACCAAATACGCCGGTTACATCGACCGTCAACAAGACGAAATCGCCCGTTTACGCGCCAGCGAAGACACGAAGCTGCCTGTGGATATCGATTACACGGGCATTTCCGGGTTGTCGAAAGAGATCCAGAGCAAGCTCAGCGCAACCCGTCCTGAGACCCTGGGCCAGGCTTCGCGTATCCCCGGCGTGACCCCGGCGGCCATTTCCCTGTTGATGATTCATTTGAAAAAACGCGGCGCGGGCCGTCAGTTGGAGCAAAGCGCTTGAGTTCGATGGTCACCTCGCAACACGCCGAAGAGTTATCCACAGGTGCCCGTCAGCTCGGTGTCAGCCTGACCGAGGCCCAGCACGCGCAACTGCTGGGCTATCTGGCCCTGTTGATCAAATGGAACAAGGCCTACAACCTGACCGCCGTGCGCGATCCGGATGAAATGGTCTCGCGGCATCTGCTCGACAGCCTCAGCGTCATGTCCTTCATCGAAGACGGCCGCTGGCTCGATGTAGGCAGTGGCGGTGGCATGCCGGGTATCCCGCTGGCGATCCTGTTTCCGGACTCGCAAGTGACCTGCCTGGACAGCAATGGTAAGAAAACCCGCTTCCTGACTCAGGTCAAACTCGAACTCAAACTGGATAACCTGCAAGTTATCCACAGCCGTGTCGAAGCGTTCCAGCCTGCTCAGCCTTTCAACGGGATCATCTCCCGGGCATTCAGCAGCATGGAAAACTTCAGCAACTGGACTCGCCACCTGGGCGATGTCGATACGCGCTGGCTGGCAATGAAGGGCGTTCATCCGGCCGATGAGCTGGTAGCATTGCCGGCAGACTTCCACCTCGATAGCGAACACGCCCTGGCCGTACCCGGTTGCCAAGGCCAACGCCATCTGCTGATACTGCGCCGCACGGCATGATTGGGAATACAAGCAACAATGGCTAAGGTATTCGCGATAGCGAACCAGAAGGGTGGTGTGGGTAAAACCACCACCTGTATCAACCTCGCAGCATCCCTGGTCGCGACCAAGCGCCGGGTATTGCTGATCGATCTCGATCCACAGGGCAACGCCACCATGGGTAGCGGTGTGGATAAACATGGCCTGGAAAACTCCATTTACGATGTCCTGATCGGCGAATGCGATCTGGGCCAGGCCATGCATTTCTCCGAACACGGCGGTTATCAACTGCTGCCGGCCAACCGTGACCTGACGGCGGCCGAAGTGGTCCTGCTGGAAATGCAGATGAAGGAAAGCCGCCTGCGCAGCGCATTGGCGCCGATTCGGGAAAATTACGATTACATCCTGATTGACTGCCCGCCGTCGCTTTCGATGCTGACCCTCAACGCCCTGGTGGCCGCTGATGGGGTGATTATCCCCATGCAGTGCGAATACTTCGCCCTCGAAGGGTTGAGCGACCTTGTGGATAACATCAAGCGCATTGCCGAGCTGCTGAACCCGGACCTGAAAGTCGAGGGTCTGCTGCGGACCATGTATGACCCGCGCCTGAGCCTGATGAACGACGTATCGGCCCAGCTCAAGGAACACTTTGGCGAGCAGCTCTACGACACGGTCATTCCGCGTAACATCCGTTTGGCCGAAGCGCCGAGCTACGGCATGCCGGCCCTGGCCTACGACAAACAATCCCGGGGCGCGCTGGCCTATCTGGCCCTGGCGGGCGAGATGGTTCGCCGTCAGCGCCGAAACCCACGCACCGCTGCTGCCCAGCCAACTTAAGGAAACCCCATGGCCGTCAAGAAACGAGGTCTCGGACGTGGACTGGATGCACTGCTCAGTGGCCCCACTGTCAGTTCGCTGGAAGAGCAGGCCGTACAAGTCGATCAGCGCGAGCTGCAACACTTGCCCCTGGACCTGATCCAGCGCGGCAAGTATCAGCCACGTCGGGACATGGACCCGCAGGCGCTGGAAGAGCTGGCCCAGTCGATCAAGAGCCAGGGTGTGATGCAGCCGATCGTGGTTCGGCCGGTCGCCAACGGTCGCTTCGAGATCATCGCTGGCGAACGCCGCTGGCGCGCCAGCCAGCAGGCTGGTCAGGAAACCATACCGGCGATGGTCCGCGATGTACCGGATGAAACCGCCATCGCCATGGCGCTGATCGAGAATATCCAGCGCGAAGACCTCAACCCGATCGAAGAGGCAGTGGCCCTCCAGCGTTTGCAGCAGGAGTTCCAGCTGACCCAGCAGCAGGTCGCTGAGGCGGTGGGCAAGTCCCGCGTGACCGTGGCCAACCTGTTGCGCCTGATTGCGTTGCCGGAAGTCATCAAGACCATGCTGTCCCATGGCGATCTGGAAATGGGCCACGCCCGGGCATTGCTCGGTTTGCCGGAAAATCAACAGGTTGAAGGGGCGCGACACGTTGTCGCACGCGGTCTGACCGTGCGTCAGACCGAGGCACTGGTACGTCAGTGGTTGAGCGGTAAACCGGCCCCTGTCGAAGCACCGAAAACCGATCCGGACATCGCACGCCTGGAGCAGCGCCTGGCCGAGCGGCTAGGCTCTGCGGTGCAGATTCGCCACGGCAAGAAGGGCAAAGGGCAATTGGTGATCGGTTATAACTCCCTCGATGAGTTGCAAGGTGTCCTTGCGCACATTCGCTGAAACAATTGCTCTTGTAGCGAGCAGTCGGAAATCACTACCTGGCAGTTGAATAGGGGCAGAACCGCCCCTATACTCTGCGCGCATTTTGTCGGCACAAATTATGCCAAGTTATTGAATTATGGCGGCCGACCATTGGAGAGCAAAAGCGATGGAAACACGCACGCCAAACCGCTTGCCGTTCCATCGTCTGGCTGTTTTCCCGGTGTTGATGACCCAATTCGTCGTTGTACTGATCGCCGCTTTGGCGCTCTGGCAATGGAAGGGAGTCGTCGCCGGATACTCAGGGCTTTGCGGAGGCCTGATAGCCTTGCTTCCCAATATTTATTTCGCTCACAGGGCATTTCGGTTTTCCGGCGCCCGAGCAGCCCAAGCCATCGTCCGGTCTTTTTATGCCGGTGAGGCGGGGAAACTGATTTTGACGGCAGTGCTGTTTGCATTGACGTTCGCAGGTGTGAAGCCACTGGCGCCGCTGGCTGTATTCAGCGTCTTCGTGCTGACCCAACTGGTTAGCTGGTTCGCTCCCCTGCTAATGAGAACAAGACTTTCGAGACCTTAGGGCGTTTGAGGCAACCATGGCAGAGACAACCGCTTCGGGCTATATCCAGCACCACTTGCAAAACCTGACCTTCGGGCAGCTACCCAATGGCGGCTGGGGCTTTGCTCACACCGCAGCAGAAGCCAAAGAAATGGGCTTCTGGGCTTTCCACGTCGATACCCTCGGCTGGTCGGTCGCATTGGGCCTGATCTTCGTGCTTCTTTTCCGCATGGCGGCAAAGAAAGCGACTTCCGGTCAACCTGGTGCACTGCAGAACTTCGTTGAAGTATTGGTCGAATTCGTCGATGGCAGCGTGAAAGACAGCTTCCATGGCCGTAGCCCGGTGATCGCACCGCTGGCACTGACCATCTTCGTCTGGGTGTTCCTGATGAACGCTGTCGACCTGATCCCGGTCGACTGGATTCCTCAGTTGGCCATCCTGATCTCCGGTGATTCGCACATTCCGTTCCGTGCGGTATCGACCACCGACCCGAACGCCACCCTGGGCATGGCCCTGTCGGTGTTCGCGCTGATCATTTTCTACAGCATCAAGGTCAAGGGCATCGGCGGCTTCATCGGCGAACTGACCCTGCACCCGTTCGGCAGCAAGAACATTTTCGTTCAGGCCCTGCTGATCCCGGTGAACTTCCTTCTGGAATTCGTGACCCTGATCGCCAAACCGATCTCCCTGGCCCTGCGTCTGTTCGGCAACATGTATGCCGGCGAGCTGGTGTTCATCCTGATCGCCGTGATGTTCGGCAGCGGTCTGCTCTGGCTCAGCGGCCTGGGTGTAGTTCTGCAGTGGGCGTGGGCTGTGTTCCACATCCTGATCATCACTCTGCAGGCGTTCATCTTCATGATGCTGACCATCGTCTACCTGTCGATGGCGCACGAAGAAAACCATTAAGGCCAGTCTCGACTAGTCTGATGTCCTTCCCGGTCACACGGGAAGGGGCCCGAACGGGCTTGATGAAACGATTTGTTTTACCGCTTTAATCTAAAAAACCTAAACCATACGACGTAAAAGTCGGGAGGAAAGATGGAAACTGTAGTTGGTCTAACCGCTATCGCTGTTGCACTGTTGATCGGCCTGGGCGCACTGGGTACCGCAATTGGTTTCGGCCTGCTGGGCGGCAAGTTCCTGGAAGGCGCCGCGCGTCAGCCAGAAATGGTTCCAATGCTGCAAGTTAAAATGTTCATCGTGGCTGGTCTGCTCGACGCCGTGACCATGATCGGTGTTGGTATCGCTCTGTTCTTCACCTTTGCGAACCCGTTCGTTGGTCAAATCGCTGGCTGATTACTCGGATGTTTCGAGTAGATTGGTGTGATGGACAACGTAACTGCGAGGTGTTGGCGTGAACATTAATGCGACCCTGATTGGCCAGTCCGTTGCGTTCCTGATTTTTGTACTGTTCTGCATGAAGTTCGTATGGCCTCCGGTCATTGCGGCATTGCACGAACGTCAAAAGAAGATCGCAGATGGTCTGGACGCTGCCAGCCGAGCAGCTCGCGACCTGGAGTTGGCCCATGAGAAAGTGGGTCAGCAACTGCGCGAAGCGAAAGCTCAGGCAGCTGAAATCATCGAGCAAGCCAAGAAACGCGGTACCCAGATTGTCGACGAAGCCCGTGAACAGGCTCGCGTCGAAGCTGACCGTGTGAAGGCTCAGGCTCAAGCCGAGATCGAACAGGAACTCAACAGCGTCAAAGACGCCCTGCGTGCCCAAGTGGGTGCCCTGGCTGTTGGCGGTGCTTCGAAGATCCTGGGTGCCACAATCGATCAAAACGCGCACGCAGAGCTGGTAAACAAACTGGCTGCTGAAATTTAAGCGAGGGCGATCATGGCAGAACTGACCACGTTGGCCCGACCTTACGCTAAGGCGGCCTTCGAGCACGCTCAGGCCCACCAGCAACTGGCCAATTGGTCAGCCATGCTCGGCCTGGCTGCAGCGGTGTCGCAAGACGACACCATGCAGCGCGTGCTCAAGGCCCCGCGACTGACGAGCGCAGAAAAGGCCGCCACGTTTATTGACGTGTGCGGCGACAAGTTCGATGCCAAGGCACAGAATTTCATTCACGTCGTTGCCGAAAACGACCGTCTCCCGCTTCTGCCGGAGATCGCCGCATTGTTCGACCTGTACAAGGCCGAGCAAGAGAAGTCGGTAGACGTGGAAGTGACCAGTGCTTTTGCATTGAACCAAGATCAGCAAGACAAACTCGCCAAGGTTCTCAGTGCACGACTCAACCGGGAAGTGCGTCTGGACGTTACGGAAGACCCTGCCTTGATTGGTGGTGTCGTTATCCGCGCCGGTGACCTGGTTATCGATGGCTCGATTCGCGGCAAAATCGCGAAACTTGCCGAAGCATTGAAATCTTGAGTTTGAAGGGGCAGCAGAGCAATGCAGCAACTCAATCCTTCCGAAATAAGTGAAATTATCAAGGGCCGCATCGACAAGCTCGATGTGACCTCCCAAGCCCGTAACGAAGGCACTGTCGTCAGTGTGTCTGACGGTATCGTGCGGATTCACGGTCTGGCCGACGTCATGTACGGCGAAATGATCGAGTTTCCGGGCGGCGTCTTCGGTATGGCTCTCAACCTGGAGCAAGACTCCGTAGGTGCCGTTGTATTGGGTGCTTACCAGTCGCTAGCCGAAGGCATGAGCGCCAAGTGCACTGGCCGCATCCTCGAAGTTCCGGTGGGTAAGGAACTGCTGGGTCGCGTAGTCGACGCACTGGGTAACCCTGTTGACGGTAAAGGTCCGCTGAACAACACCGAGACCGATGCGGTCGAGAAAGTTGCTCCAGGCGTGATCTGGCGTAAGTCGGTAGACCAGCCTGTACAGACTGGCTACAAGGCCGTCGATGCCATGATCCCTGTCGGCCGTGGCCAGCGTGAGCTGATCATCGGTGACCGTCAGATCGGTAAAACCGCTCTGGCGATCGACGCGATCATCAACCAGAAGAACAGCGGCATTTTCTGCGTCTATGTGGCAATCGGTCAGAAGCAATCGACCATCGCCAACGTAGTTCGCAAGCTGGAAGAAAACGGCGCCCTGGCCAACACGATCATCGTGGCTGCCAGTGCTTCGGAATCTCCTGCGCTGCAGTTCCTGGCACCGTACTCCGGTTGCACCATGGGCGAATACTTCCGCGACCGCGGTGAAGACGCGCTGATCGTTTATGACGATCTGTCCAAGCAGGCAGTGGCTTACCGCCAGATCTCCCTGCTGCTGCGCCGTCCACCAGGCCGTGAAGCTTACCCAGGCGACGTGTTCTATCTCCACTCCCGTCTGCTGGAGCGCGCGTCCCGCGTTTCGGAAGAGTACGTAGAGAAGTTCACCAATGGCGCAGTGACCGGCAAAACCGGTTCCCTGACCGCACTGCCGATCATCGAAACCCAGGCTGGCGACGTTTCCGCGTTCGTTCCGACCAACGTGATTTCCATCACCGACGGTCAGATCTTCCTGGAATCGGCCATGTTCAACTCCGGGATCCGTCCTGCTGTGAACGCCGGTGTTTCGGTATCCCGTGTGGGTGGTGCCGCTCAGACCAAGATCATCAAGAAGCTCTCCGGTGGTATCCGTACCGCTCTGGCTCAGTACCGTGAACTGGCGGCATTCGCCCAATTCGCGTCTGACCTGGACGAAGCGACCCGTAAGCAACTTGAGCATGGTCAGCGCGTTACCGAGCTGATGAAGCAGAAGCAATACGCTCCGATGTCGATCGCTGACATGGCGTTGTCGCTGTATGCCGCTGAACGTGGGTTCCTGACTGACGTCGAAATCGCCAAGGTCGGCAGCTTTGAACAAGCGCTGATTGCTTACTTCAACCGCGATCACGCCGATTTGATGGCGAAGATCAACGTGAAGGGTGACTTCAATGACGAAATCGACGCTGGCATGAAAGCCGGTATCGAGAAGTTCAAGGCCACCCAAACCTGGTAAGCCGCAGCGGGAGTCGCAAGGCTCCCGCTTGCTAACCTGATAGGTGTTACATGGCAGGCGCAAAAGAGATTCGCAGTAAGATTGCGAGCATCAAAAGCACGCAAAAGATTACCAGCGCCATGGAAAAAGTGGCGGTCAGCAAAATGCGCAAGGCACAAATGCGCATGGCTGCTAGCCGTCCCTACGCGGAGCGCATCCGCCAGGTAATTGGTCATCTGGCCAACGCCAACCCGGAATATCGCCACCCGTTCATGATCGACCGCGCCATCAA
Source organism: Pseudomonas hefeiensis (assembly GCF_030687835.1). Taxonomy (NCBI): domain Bacteria; kingdom Pseudomonadati; phylum Pseudomonadota; class Gammaproteobacteria; order Pseudomonadales; family Pseudomonadaceae; genus Pseudomonas; species Pseudomonas hefeiensis. The sequence continues at coordinate 6,436,955 of NZ_CP117449.1, read as the reverse complement.
GCGCGTCGGTTACGTTGTGGTGAGCAGTGACCGTGGTCTGTGCGGTGGCTTGAACACCAACCTGTTCAAGGCCCTGGTCAAGGACATGGCTGTAAACCGTGAACAAGGCGTCGAGATCGATCTGTGCGTGATTGGTAGCAAGGGTGCGGCTTTTTTCCGCAACTTCGGCGGTAACGTCGTCGCTGCTATCAGCCACCTGGGTGAAGAGCCGTCGATCAATGATCTGATCGGCAGCGTCAAGGTGATGCTGGATGCTTACCTGGAAGGCCGTATTGACCGCCTGTCCGTGGTATCCAACAAGTTCATCAACACCATGACGCAACAGCCTACCGTGGAGCAGTTGATTCCACTGGTGGCGACCCCGGAACAGGAACTCAAGCACCACTGGGACTACCTCTACGAACCGGATGCCAAAGAGCTGCTTGACGGCTTGATGGTCCGCTACGTGGAGTCGCAGGTTTACCAGGCGGTGGTCGAGAACAACGCAGCTGAACAAGCGGCGCGGATGATCGCGATGAAGAACGCTACCGACAACGCCGGTGATCTGATCAGTGATTTGCAACTGATCTACAACAAGGCGCGTCAGGCTGCGATCACCCAAGAGATCTCGGAAATCGTCGGCGGCGCTGCCGCGGTTTAACGGTTCAAATATTCAGAGGATCCAGCTATGAGTAGCGGACGTATCGTTCAAATCATCGGCGCCGTTATCGACGTGGAATTTCCACGCGACAGCGTACCGAGCATCTACAACGCGCTGAAAGTACAAGGCGCGGAAACCACTCTGGAAGTTCAGCAGCAGCTGGGCGACGGCGTGGTACGTACCATTGCGATGGGCTCCACCGAAGGCTTGAAGCGCGGTCTGGATGTTCTCGACTCTGGCGCTGCCATCTCCGTACCGGTCGGTAAAGCGACCCTGGGCCGGATCATGGACGTACTGGGCAACCCGATCGACGAAGCTGGCCCGATCGACACCGAAGAGCGCTGGGGCATTCACCGTCCTGCGCCATCCTTCGCTGAACAGGCAGGCGGCAACGACCTGCTGGAAACCGGCATCAAGGTTATCGACCTGGTTTGCCCGTTCGCCAAGGGCGGTAAAGTCGGTCTGTTCGGTGGTGCCGGTGTGGGCAAGACCGTAAACATGATGGAACTGATCCGTAACATCGCCATCGAGCACAGCGGTTATTCCGTGTTCGCCGGTGTGGGTGAGCGTACTCGTGAGGGTAACGACTTCTACCACGAGATGAAGGATTCCAACGTTCTGGACAAAGTGGCACTGGTTTACGGTCAGATGAACGAGCCGCCGGGTAACCGTCTGCGCGTAGCCCTGACCGGCCTGACCATGGCCGAGAAGTTCCGTGACGAAGGTAACGACGTACTGTTGTTCGTTGACAACATCTACCGTTACACCCTGGCCGGTACTGAAGTATCCGCACTGCTGGGCCGTATGCCTTCGGCAGTAGGTTACCAGCCGACCCTGGCTGAAGAGATGGGCGTGCTGCAAGAGCGCATCACTTCGACCAAGGAAGGTTCGATCACCTCGATCCAAGCGGTATACGTACCTGCGGATGACTTGACCGACCCGTCGCCAGCGACCACCTTCGCCCACTTGGACGCCACCGTCGTTCTGTCCCGTGACATCGCTTCCCTGGGTATCTACCCAGCGGTAGACCCACTGGACTCGACTTCGCGTCAGCTGGACCCGAACGTGATCGGCCAGGAGCACTACGACACCGCTCGCGGCGTTCAGTACGTGCTGCAGCGCTACAAAGAGCTGAAGGACATCATTGCGATCCTGGGTATGGACGAGCTGTCGGAAACCGACAAGCAGTTGGTATCCCGCGCTCGTAAGATCCAGCGCTTCTTGTCGCAGCCGTTCTTCGTGGCTGAAGTCTTCACCGGTGCCTCGGGTAAATACGTTTCCCTGAAAGACACCATTGCTGGCTTCAAAGGCATCCTCAACGGTGACTACGACCACCTGCCAGAACAAGCGTTCTACATGGTCGGCGGCATCGAAGAAGCGATCGAGAAAGCCAAGAAACTGTAATCCCGGCGCCCGGCAACGGGCGCTAATTTAGGTTGAGGCAATCAGATGGCTATGACAGTCCATTGCGATATCGTCAGTGCGGAAGGGGAAATTTTCTCTGGTCTGGTCGAGATGGTGGTTGCGCATGGTGAGCTGGGTGATCTTGGTATCGCTCTGGGTCACGCACCGCTGATCACTAATCTGAAACCAGGTCCGATCCGCTTGATCAAGCAGGGCGGGGAAGCCGAGGTGTATTACATCTCCGGTGGTTTCCTCGAGGTTCAGCCGAACATGGTCAAGGTCCTTGCCGACACCGTGCAACGTGCTGCCGACCTGGACGAAGCCTCCGCTCAGGAAGCCGTCAAGGCTGCTGAGAAGGCCTTGCATGAGCGCGGTGCCGAGTTCGATTACGGCTCTGCTGCTGCACGTCTGGCCGAGGCCGCAGCCCAGCTGCGCACCGTCCAGCAGATCCGCAAGAAGTTCGGCGGCTAAGCCGTCTGCTTTTTGTGCGATTGATTAAAAAGGGTAGCCTCGGCTACCCTTTTTTCTTTTCCCGACACTCATCATCTGGTCGCAGCCGCTGACCACCCAGGATTGGTAGCCAGTCATGTCTCTCGAAATCGTTATCCTCGCGGCCGGTCAAGGCACCCGCATGCGTTCGGCGTTGCCTAAGGTCTTGCACCCGGTAGCCGGCAATTCCATGCTCGGTCATGTTATCCACAGCGCCCGACAACTTGATCCACAGCGCATTCACGTGGTGATCGGCCACGGGGCGGATGCTGTGCGTGAGCGCCTGGCGGCGGATGACCTTAATTTTGTCCTGCAGGATAAACAACTGGGCACCGGCCATGCGGTGGCCCAGGCGGTACCCTTCATTACCGCCGATACGGTGCTGATTCTTTACGGGGATGTGCCGCTGATCGAAGTCGACACCTTGCAGCGCCTGCTCAAGCATGTTGTTCCACAGCAGTTGGGCCTGCTGACCGTCGAGCTGGACGACCCCACCGGTTATGGCCGTATCGTGCGCAACGCCGATGGCCAAGTGACCGCCATCGTCGAACAGAAGGACGCCAACGAAGCCCAGCGCGCGATTACCGAAGGCAACACCGGCATTCTTGCCGTGCCAGCTGAACGCCTGGGCGACTGGATGAGTCGCTTGTCGAACAACAATGCCCAGGGTGAGTACTACCTGACTGATGTGATTGCCATGGCGGTCAACGACGGGCTGGTGGTCGCCACCGAGCAGCCGCTGGACGCCATGGAAGTGCAGGGCGCAAACGATCGCCGGCAACTGGCCGAACTGGAGCGCCATTATCAATTGCGCGCCGCCCGCCGCCTGATGGCCCAGGGCGTGACTTTACGCGACCCGGCTCGTTTCGATGTGCGCGGTGAAATCAGCGTCGGCCGCGATGTGGTCATCGACATCAACGTTATCCTCGAAGGCAAGGTCATCATCGAGGACGACGTGGTCATCGGCCCGAACTGTGTGATCAAGGACAGCACCCTGCGCAAAGGCGTGGTGATCAAGGCCAACAGTCACCTCGAAGGCGCCGTGATGGGCGAAGGCAGCGATGCGGGCCCATTTGCTCGCCTGCGTCCGGGCACCGTGCTGGAAGCCCGCGCCCATGTGGGTAACTTCGTCGAGCTCAAGAATGCCCACATGGGCGAAGGCGCCAAGGCCGGTCACCTGACCTACCTGGGTGACGCTGAAATCGGCGCCCGTACCAACATTGGCGCCGGTACCATCACCTGTAATTACGACGGCGCCAATAAGTACCGGACGACCATTGGTGAGGATGTGTTCATCGGCTCCAATAATTCGCTGGTTGCGCCGGTGACTATCGGTGATGGATCAAACACCGCGGCAGGTTCAACCATCAATCAGGATGTGGATAAGTCCCAACTGGCGGTGGCTCGTGCGCGGCAGCGCAATATCGATGGCTGGAAGCGGCCGGTCAAAATCAAGAAAAGCTGAGTTATCCACAACTCCGGCCGCCGCCATCGCGAGCAGGCTCGCTCCCACACTGAATTCTCGGCAAACACGTGCTCCGTGGACGCTGCAATCAATGTGGGAGCGAGCCTGCTCGCGATGGCGTCCATGTTCACCCAGTTTCTGAATTTTTCTGCTCTTGTCTTGACGACATGCTTCCAATAGGTTTTGATTGCTTACGTTATCTTTCGAATCGAAACTTATCCATATGTCCAAGCGCAACACACCACAGCGCCGCCACAACATCCTTGCCTTGCTTCAAGAGCAGGGCGAAGTCAGTGTGGATAAGTTGGCCAAGCGCTTCGAAACCTCGGAAGTTACGATTCGCAAGGATCTCGCCGCGCTGGAAACCAATGGCTTGCTGCTGCGTCGCTACGGTGGCGCAGTCCCCATGCCGCAGGAGTTGGTTGCTGATAACGGGCAAGCCGTTTCCAAATACAAACAAGCCATTGCCCAGGCCGCTGTGAAGCGGGTCCGCGAACATGCGCGGATTATCATCGACAGCGGCAGCACCACCGCGGCGATGATTCCTCAGCTCGGACTGCAGCCGGGGTTGGTGGTGATGACCAATTCCCTGCACGTCGCCAGCGCCCTGAGCGAGCTGGAGCATGAGCCGGTGCTGTTGATGACCGGCGGCACCTGGGATCCTCATTCCGAGTCGTTCCAGGGCCAGGTCGCTGAGCAGGTCCTGCGTTCCTATGATTTCGACCAGTTGTTTATCGGTGCCGACGGCATCGATCTGGTCCGAGGCACCACCACCTTTAACGAACTGCTGGGCCTGAGCCGTGTGATGGCTGAGGTTGCCCGCGAAGTGATCGTGATGGTGGAGGCCGACAAGATCGGCCGCAAGATTCCCAACCTGGAACTGCCGTGGAGCAGTGTCCATACCCTTATTACCGATGATCGCCTGCCCGTGGAGGCCCGCGATCAGATTCAGGCCCGTGGGATCAATGTGATCTGCGCGTCTGTCAGCCAGGAGAAATAGCATGTGTGGAATTGTCGGCGCCGTTGCTGAACGCAACATCACTGCAATCTTGCTCGAAGGCCTCAAGCGCCTCGAATACCGTGGTTATGACAGCGCCGGTGTGGCGGTGTTTACCAACGACGAGAAGCTTGAGCGCATGCGACGCCCAGGTAAGGTCAGTGAGCTGGAGCAAGCGCTGGACGCCGAGCCGCTGGTGGGTCGCCTGGGCATCGCCCACACCCGCTGGGCCACTCACGGCGCGCCATGCGAGCGTAACGCCCACCCGCATTTCTCCGACAACCTGGCGGTCGTGCACAACGGCATTATCGAAAATCACGAGGCGCTGCGGGAACAACTCAAGGCACTCGGTTATGTATTCACCTCCGACACTGACACCGAAGTCATTGCCCACCTGCTCAATCACAAGCTCAAGGAGCTGATGGACCTGACCGCGGCGCTCAAGGCCACCGTCAAGGAACTGCACGGTGCCTATGGCTTGGCGGTGATCAGCGCCGAGCAGCCGGATCGGCTGGTTGCGGCCCGCAGTGGTAGCCCGTTGGTGATCGGTCTGGGCCTGGGGGAGAACTTCCTGGCTTCCGATCAGTTGGCGCTGCGTCAGGTTACCGACCGCTTCATGTACCTGGAAGAAGGCGATATCGCCGAAATTCGCCGCGACAGCGTGCAGATCTGGGACATCGACGGCAACGCCGTGGAGCGAGAGACCGTTCAATACCGCGACGGTGCCGAGGCGGCTGACAAGGGCGAATTCCGCCACTTCATGCTCAAGGAAATCCACGAACAACCGGCTGTGGTGCAACGCACGCTGGAAGGCCGCATGAGCCAGAGCCAGGTGCTGGTCCAGGCGTTCGGGCCACAGGCCGCCGAGCTGTTCGCCAAGGTTCGCAACGTGCAAATCGTTGCCTGTGGCACCAGCTACCACGCCGGTATGGTGGCTCGTTACTGGCTGGAAGAGTTGGCCGGTATCCCGTGCCAGGTCGAAGTCGCCAGTGAATTCCGTTACCGCAAAGTGGTGGTGCAACCCGACACCCTGTTCGTCAGCATTTCCCAGTCCGGTGAAACCGCCGACACCCTGGCCGCCCTGCGCAACGCCAAGGAGCTCGGTTTCCTCGCCAGCCTGGCGATCTGCAACGTGGGTATCAGCTCGTTGGTGCGCGAATCCGACCTGACCCTGCTGACCCAGGCCGGCCGTGAAATCGGTGTGGCGTCGACCAAGGCGTTCACCACGCAACTGGTGGGCCTGCTGTTGCTGACCCTGTCCCTGGGCCAGGTGCGCGGGACTCTGGGCGAAGGGGTCGAGGCCACATTGGTAGAAGAGCTGCGGCGCCTGCCGACCCGTCTGGGCGAAGCCCTGGCGATGGACAGCACCGTGGAAAAAATCGCTGAGCTGTTCGCTGAAAAGAACCATACGCTGTTTCTGGGACGTGGCGCGCAATTCCCGGTGGCAATGGAAGGCGCCTTGAAGCTCAAGGAAATTTCCTATATCCACGCTGAAGCTTATCCGGCCGGTGAACTCAAGCACGGCCCGCTGGCCCTGGTGGACAACGATATGCCAGTGGTCACTGTGGCGCCGAACAATGAGCTGCTGGAAAAGCTCAAGTCCAACCTGCAGGAAGTACGCGCCCGTGGCGGCCAGTTGATTGTCTTTGCCGACGAGAAGGCCGGCATGACCAATGGTGAAGGTACTCACGTGGTGCACATGCCGCACATTCACGACATTCTGTCGCCAATTCTCTACACGATTCCGCTGCAGTTGTTGTCGTACTATGTCGCCGTACTCAAGGGTACTGACGTCGACCAACCGCGTAACTTGGCGAAGTCTGTGACAGTGGAGTAAAGCTCGGCAACCGGGACAGGGCTGAAGCTACGAAATAAAGTCTGTCGGAAATAAATAAAGTCTGTCGCTGGCGCCTTCCTGCCCCCCCTGGGTTGAGCAGCCAGCGACGTTTTCCTGCGTGCCTCATTGCTCTCGACGCAGCTCTAGGTTTTATCGAAAAAATGATCTTAGCTATTTAGCCTGAGGAAACTGTGCGTTCCTTTGTGGAAAAAACTCTTTTTATTAAAGGAAAATATTCTTCCGAAAAAGTTTTTCGGAAGTTTCCCAAAAACTGCGCATTACGAGCGGATATTTCGTTAATCGCCGAAATGCAGGGATGGATTGGCTGCTATGGCTTGAACAAGATGCTTCATAGGCATACTAACTATCCGTTAAAGGAGGTTTTTAGATCGTGTCCCAGGAAGTGGTGTAACTGAACCAACCGAAGGTGCCCTGTGGGCGAAAGAGGATGGTCATCGTGGTTCTTGGCTAACGTCGAGTTTGCGAAGACCAAACACTCACCAGAGAACCCACGATGACCAAGCCCACTATCGCATTGACCGAGTTGGTTGAGAAAGGGGCAGACGCTGATCTGCTCAAGCAAATGATCCAGTTCGTTGCCCAGCGCATGATGGAGTTCGATGTCGAAGGCCTGTGCGGCGCCGGCTTCGATGTCAAAAGCCCAGACCGGACAAACAGCCGCAACGGCTACCGTGATCGCCTCTGGCAAACCCGTGCCGGTGACGTTGATTTGAAGATCCCCAAGCTGCGCCAGGGCAGCTATTTTCCCGGCTTCCTTGAGCCTCGACGCACCGCAGAGAAGGCAATGGCGGCGGTCATTCAGGAGGCCTACATCCAGGGCGTTTCAACGCGCTCGGTGGACGAGCTGGTCAAGGCTATGGGCATGACTGGGATTTCCAAGAGTCAGGTATCACGGCTGGCAGGTGAGATCGATGAGCGCGTTCACGCTTTCCTTGATCGTCCGCTTGAAGGTGACTGGCCCTATCTCTGGATCGATGCCACCTACGTCAAGGTGCGGGAGGCCGGGCGCATCGTCTCGGTTGCCGTAATAATCGCCGTGGCCGTGAACACAAATGGTGGTCGTGAAGTCTTGGGCATGCGCGTTGGCCCTTCCGAAGCTGAACCGTTCTGGACGGACTTTCTGCGCAGTCTCATGAGGCGCGGGTTGCGCGGCGTGAAGCTGGTCATCTCCGATGCCCACGAAGGCCTGAAGGCAGCTGTTTCCAAGGTCTTCCATGCGACCTGGCAGCGCTGCCGCGTCCACTTCATGCGCAACGCCATGGCCCATGTTGGCAAAGGTCAGCGCACCATGGTGGCGGCTCTGCTGCGCACGGTCTTCGCTCAGGACAGCCGTGCCGAGTGCCATCAACAATGGCGTTTGGTCGCTGATCAACTGCGCGAGAAATACCCCAAGATCGCGGCCCTCATGGACGGCTGCGAGGATGAAGTGCTGGCGCACATGGCGTTTCCCAAGGCTCAACGCCGAGATCAAACGCCGCACCGATGTCGTGGGGATTTTTCCAAACGATCCGGCCATAACGCGGCTGGTGGGGGCAATGCTGCTGGAGCAGAATGACGAGTGATGACTGCAACGACGTTACATGCAGTTGGAAGCCTTCGAGGCGGTCAGCGATAATCCACAGGCCAAGCTGTCGGCCGTGATCAACTAAACGGCAAGCTCAATGGCTAGAACCATGATGAGTTACACCACTTCCTGGACACGATCCTTGAGTATGACCACGCCATAATTCTCCATGCCGACTCGCTTGATGCGAAGGATTTGTATGTCGCTATGACCCCGGGGAGCGAAATCGTTAACCATCATCGGTACAGGTCGACACTTGCCAGCATAAGGCATAGTTTATGGCCCCGAGAAAAAACCAACCAAGCGATGCCTGGATGGAAATACATTCTGATGCCGCGCTCGGAAAACGTGCGTCTTGGCATCACACGTTGTCAATGCTTTTCCGGTATCTACCATAGTCGAGGTAGAGGTGCAGGTTGCCGTCGAATTCAGGGCGGTGTGGGTCGCTGCCTGTGGGGTGGTTAGGAGGGTGCGCATGTCCGCAGGCCATAGGCTACTTCGCCGGTGATCCTGCGTGTGGGCTGCCAGTGGGCGGTGGTGATGCTGGTGGGGGATGGGCGTTACTACCCGAGTCGATTACATGAGTGCACGATGACGGAGTGGCTCAATGCTACCGGTGGAATATATCCTGCTGACTATAATTTATAGTCGGTAGGATATATTCGGATATTAACTCTGGACCGGGATGGCGATGCACTATAAAAGGTGCGTTGCTTCCAAAAGAGTGGCCTCTCCATCGGACACGTCGACGAGGTTATAGGTTCTCAACCGTCATAGCTCCAATGTGCTTGCGCTCGGCGCATTTTTGTTTTTTATGAATAAAACTTTTTAAAATCAATTGTCTGCATGTTTTAGACAGACTTTATTTAGTAGGTCGAACGCTAACACCCCATAAAAATGGGGTTGCGACAGACTTTATTTCTGATCAGCCCACCGGTTAGCCCTTGTAATTGCTGGGCTCGATCCGACAGACTTTATTCCGTGGGATCAAGGGCGACTCGCTCGATCATAACGGAACAGGAAAGCGGCTGGCGGCCTCGCGTTTGAATTCAGTGGAAACGGAACGAGGTTGTTGGTCATCAAACACCTCTATACGTCGAGCGTTCTCGTTTCGCGAGGTGTTCGAAGCGCAGAGCGCCTGACTAGAACGGGCCTCGCCTGCCCACTCTCGGCTCCTTGTCGGAGCACTGGACAAGGCTGGTAGGGCATGTTCTATTCTTGTCTTTGATTTGGGAAATTTCCTACAGGGTGGTTCGACTCTGATGAGGTGCTTCAGGATTAAAGCGCCTCCTCCAGATCGCTAGTCTCCGCCGTTGTCACTTATCAGGGATGATATTCATGCGAAGCGATAGTCCAACCGATAACAACGCGCCCGTGCAGCCCGTCGACGTGCACCAATTGCTCGATGCTGAGCTGAGCAAGCGTGGCCTTGGGCATTTCGAGGTCTATCAGTGCGGGCCGACGCTGGATGAAGCGGAAATCATCACCAATTATCCCGATGCGTTGGACCGCGGTGACTCTGCGGATGACTTCTACCAACGCGGTCAATTGCTGTCTTTGTCCAAGCGCCGCATAAAACCGTTTTTCTGGAGCGATGAAAACATTCTAGCGCCCGCAGCACAAGCGGTCCCGGTGCCGGGGCCCTGTGCACCCGTCGGCGAGGGAGCCAGTTTTATCGTGCATGGCAATCGGGGTTTTTATTCCATCCTCAACCTGTGCAGCTTCGGCGAACACCAGCAGTTTCGCGAGAGAGTGCTGGCTAACAAAAGTGAGCTGCAGATGCTGCTGGTCTCGGTCTACGACGAGGCCTTGGAAAGCGACGTAGCCGTGCGCCCCCCAGTTTTACAGGAAACTGTACTCACGCCTCGGGAAACGGAGGTATTGTCCTGGACCAGCCTGGGCAAGACCTATAATGAAATAGCGCTCTTGGTTTCAATGAGCCCGCGCACCGTCAAGTTCCATATGAAGAATATCTTCAGCAAGTTGGATGTCACCAACGGAAAGTCCGCAATTTGCAAAGCCTTGCAACTGGGCTACATCCGCGAACAGGCCTGATCAGCAGGCATTCCCATCTGCCAGTGCGACGCCAACCGGTGAATTTTCACCGGCTGGCGTGTGAGTGCGCGCGTGATTTGGCCCTACCTGTCTAAAAGGGCAGCTTGTTCGCGATCAAGCGGTGCTTTAGTTTTTTTGCAGCCGATGGGTCTAGCTCAGGCAAACAAACAATAGCCGCAACCCCTGAAAAACTTAGCCCAGCAATGAGCCTGGTGTTGCAGCGTGCCGCTTAATTATGGAGTGATTATGCTGGTCGATAAAAACAAAGAGCCTGCTGGCGAATACGCTGTGGGTATTTCCCGTGAAACCTTCGGAATGCTCAAGCATCTGTGCAAGAAGGATAACTATCACTGGGCCATAGCGCTGGGTAAGGACTATGCAATCATCGTCTTTGCCATCTACCTGTCCCTGGGTGTCAGCTACTGGTTCTATCCGCTTTCGCTATTTCTGATCGGTACCACCCAACGTGCCCTGACGAATGTGCTACACGAGTCAACCCACAAGGTCTTGGCGAAAAACCGCGCGATCAACTGGTTCGCCGGTACATTTCTCTCGGGCTACCTGGTTTTCCATCTGTATCAGTCCTACAGCACATCGCACATCAAGAACCACCATGTGCACTTGGGGCATCCGGAAAAAGACCCTGACTACAATTTTCATCTCAAATGCGGCCTATACGACTTGCAACAGAGCGAGCATGAGTTTTTCTTGAAAAACGTGGTGATGGCGCTGTCCGGCTACAGGACCCTTCAGTACATCAAGTATGTGGTCAAGGACCGGGTCCAGGGCCAGGACCCCCGCATCCGCAATGAACGCAGAGTGATGTGGGCCTACTGGGCGGTGATTCTGGCGGTGGCCGTCTGGTTTGGCGTGGTCGCTGAACTGGTGCTGTTCTGGCTGGTACCGCTATTCACCACCGCCGTCGCCGTAGGCTGGATCATCGAACTCGCCGAGCATTATCCGCTGCCTGCCGCAGAGACCGACAAGCTCTTGCTGACGCGTAACCGTAAAGGCAACGTGCTGGAGAACTTCTTTTTTGGTCGCCATGACGATAACTATCACCTTGTGCACCACCTGCACCCGTCGATTCCCCATTGGAATATGCGCAAGGCACATAAGCTGCTGATGTCCCACCCTGAGTACGCGCGCTGGGACAACATGTGGGCCGGTATTTTTACTCGCGACCGCCATAGCCGCCACAAAGAGACCCTCCTCAGTTACGCGGCCAAGTTCCGCGCCTACAAGATTGCCAATCAAGGCGACGATTCGAGTTTCGCACGTCGCATGCTCAACCTGGCTTACGGGGTTTAACGCCATGAACATTACTGATAACAGCTTGCTGGCTACCCTGGCCCTGAAGAAACTGGCGGCGAACAAGACCTATCGTGACTTGTTCCTGGCCAGCGAGACGCTGCGTGATTTCCTGCGGCCTGCAGCCCTTCGCTACATCATTTCCGAAGACCGCCTGGAGATGCTCGACAAGCTGGCTGCCCTGTTGGGAAAAGGCTATCGCACGGGCGTCGAGTTCGTCGGCGAGGAAGCGACTACGTTGGCCGAAGTGACCACTGCAACCGACGAATACCTGAAGCTGATCGACTTGATCGTGCAGCATCCCAAGCTCGGCGAACCACCTCAACTGGGGTTCGACCTGTCTAACGTCGGCACCATCATTTCTCGGGAACTGGCGATCGAGAACTGCTCGAAGATCCTGACCTATGCGGCCGACAAGAATGTCGGTGTGATCATCAGTATGGAGCGCTCCCAATGGACGGACTCGATCCTCGATATCTTCCTGCAACTGATCGGGCGCTTCCCCAACGTGGGGATCACCCTGCAGGCGCAGTTGAACCGAACCTCGGATGACCTGGGGGCGGTCCTGGAAACCGGCTGCAAAGTGCGCCTGGTCAAAGGCGTCTATGCTGAGCCTGCCGCGATTGCTTTGCCCCGCGGCGAGGCCCTCAACGAGCGTTACCTGGGGCTGCTGGACCGGATCAATGGCGGTCGTGGGCAGTTTGCTTTCGCGACCCAGGACCCGTTGCTGATTGAAGAAATCCTCACCAGCCACATCGCCGACCGCGGCGAGCTGGAGATGCTCCACGGCGTGCGCCCTGAACTGATCAAGGCGGTAAAAGACCAAGGCCAGGTCAGGGCCCGGGTATCGGCGGTGTATGGCACCAACTGGTACTTGCATCTGCTGCACCGTGTGGCTGAGTTTCCGCAGAACATTTTCCTGGCGCTGGATGACGTGGCTTCGCCACGGGCTTCTGAAACCGCCACTCATTACTGAAAAGGACATTCTTATGAAGCAGTATGTCGCGTTGGTGGATGTCTATTCGAGCGGTAATTTCCTGCCGCAATATTTCCGGGATGCCGGTTTCAGCCTGATCCATGTACAAAGCACCCCCGAGTTGATGCCGAGCATGCTCGGGCCGAACCTGTCGGAGTTCGAGCTCAATTTGGCATTCAACGACAATGCCGAAGAGATCGTACGACGCCTGCGTGAATTCAACGTAGTCGCCGTCATTGCCGGCCAGGAGCCTGGCGTGCCATTTGCCGACTACTTGAGTGAACAGTTGCAATTGTCCACCTCCAACGGCAGCGCTGGCTCACGCGCCCGCCGCGACAAGTTTGAAATGATCAAAAAAGTCGCCGCCGCGGGCCTGTTGACGGCACGTCAGATCAAATCGTCTGACCCAGCCGAGCTGCTGGCCTGGGTAGAGGCCGGCCAAGTGTTTCCCTGCGTGATCAAGCCGCTGAGCTCGGCCTCGACCGACGGGGTTTCGATCTGCCATAACGTCGAGGACGTCAAGCGTGCTTGTGAGGAAGTGGTGTCTAACCTGGATATCTTCGGCTTGGCCAATACCGAGATTCTTTGCCAGTCCTACCTCAAAGGCCCGGAGTACATCGTCGATACCGTCAGCCGTGATGGGCAGACCTACGTCTGTGGAATCTGGCGCTACGTGAAGCGCGAAATAAGCGGCGGCAAGAACATCTATGACCGCGACGTGCTGATTGCCCCGGACAGTGCCGAAGCCAATGTGCTGGTGGACTACATCGTGCAGGTACTCAAGGCGCTGGGTATCAATAACGGCCCGGCCCATTCGGAAGTGATCCTCACCGAAGCCGGCCCCGCTCTGGTGGAAGTCGGTGCTCGTTTGAACGGCAACATGGAACCCAAATTCCATGACATCAGCCTGGGCGGCAACCAGGCACAGCTTACCTACTTGGCGTACTGCGACAGTGAGGCGTTCAAGGCAAACTACGCCGGCAAGCGCTACCACAAGCTCAAGGAAGCCTGTGTCATCAACACCGACACCACGCTGCAAGGTGAGGTTACCGGATTCAATGAAGCGGCCATCCAGCTGATTGAGGGGCTGCCCTCGGTGCATAAGCTGAGCGTCAAATACAAGGCTGGCAAGCTGATGAAAAGGACCGTGGACCTGCTCAGCAGTCCGCTGCGGGTGTTCCTGGTATCGGAGAGCCAGCGCGATATCGACCAGGATTACGAGCAGATCCGTCAATACAAAGACAACGTCTATGTGATCCGCTGAATGATGGACACTTATCGCACGTTACGCGGGCTCAATGCTCGCTTGCAGCTACTGTTCCTGATCACCCTGGTGTTCCGCATGGGCACCATGGCGTTCCCTTTCTATGCGGCGTACCTGATTCATCAGCACGCCATATCGGCGGGCACCGCAGGCTTGTTGGTGGGCGTCTATGGCGCGGGGGCGTTGTTTGTGGACTTGATCATCGGCGGGGTGATCAAGCGGTGCTCCGCCAATCGGGTGATCCTCGGTTCGTTGCTGCTCAACGCGCTGCTGCTGCTGATCATTCCGTCGGTGGATAACCCTGCGGTGCTGTTTGTGCTGTCGTTTCTGTGGGGCGCCTGTTATGAGGCATTCACCCCCGCGACGTTCTCCGAAACAGTCAGCCATAGCAGTAGTGAGTCGCGCAAAGTGGCGTTCTCTTGCAATCGCTTGGCGATCAACATCGGCATGGCGATCGGGCCACTGCTGGGCAGCTTGATTTTCCTGAGTAACGCCGACGCGGTGTTCTACATCAACGCGGCGTTGTCCCTGGTGGCCTTCGTTGCCTGCCTGTGGTTCGGACGTGCGGTGCCGGTAGCCCAAGGGGCTGCCGTCGTCAGCAAGGGCAATGGGTTGCCGGAGAGTGCACTGCACGAGCGCTCGCGCTTGCTGGTGATTTTACTGGCAGCATTGCCGGTGCACATTGCCTATGCGCTACCGCCGACTTTCCTGTCGGCCTACATCATCAACTACACCGAATTGCCGGCGTACTACGTCGGTATCATTTTTTTCGTCAATGCACTGTTGGTGATCGTGTTCGAAGTGCCGATCAACCAGCGTATGTCGCACCTGTCGAGCAGCCGGTCGCTGGTGGCCGGTTTCCTGGTGGCCGGTGTGGGGTTCTTCCTGATGGGCTTCAACCATATCGGCGCATTGTTGCTGGTGGCCACCGTGTTCTGGAGCCTGGGGGAGATGATCGTGTTTCCAGGCATCACCCACTACGTCAGCAGTATCTCCAGCCGTCATACCGTGGACCGCAACCTCGGCTATTACTCGGCGGGGGTCAATATCGGCGTGATGCTCACGCCGTCGCTGGCGTTCATGCTGGTGTCACAGCCATCCTTGCCTTCGCCGTGGCTGCTGGCGGGCACGGTATTGCTGTTGTTCGCGGTGGCGGTGGGGGTAATGAAAGGGTCGACTGTCTTGTGGAACAAGGAAGCGTGAAATGAATGTGGTGCATCTGAACACTGCTGGTGCGGGACTTATGTCGTCGGCTACTCTGAATGCGATCCAGCGTTTTACCGCCATTGAGGCGCAAATGGGCAGCTATGAGACCGAACTGGCCTACGAAGAATTGCTCAACGTCGACCTGTATCGGGTGGCGGCCCGGCTGTTGAATGCACAGCCTTCGCAGATTGGCTTTTTCAGCAGTGCCACGCAAGCCTGGACCAGCATTCTCAGCAAACTGCAATTCCCCCGAGGTAAGCGGGTTTGGGTGTCGACCTCGGAATACGCGGCGAACCTGATCTTCTTCAACTACCTCAAGCTATCGCGTGAGATCCGCGTCGAAGTGATCCCGACCACGGCCACCAGCCCGCTGGACTTGGAATGGGTGCAACGGCATTTGGACGAGGATGTGTTTCTCGTCAGCGTTTCGCATCTGCCCTCGTGCTGCGGGGTGATCAATCCAGTGGAAGCGCTGGGGGCGCTGCTCAAAGGCTCGAACGCGCTGTATGTGGTGGATGCGTGCCAGTCGTTGGGGCAGTTGCCGCTTGATGTGCGCGACATACGCTGTGATCTACTGACGGGCGCGGGCCGCAAGTTTCTCTGCGGGCCCCGTGGCAGTGGGATTGCCTACGTGTCGCCCCGGCTGCTTGGGCAGTTGCAGCTGAATTTTGCCGATTTGCACGCCGCCAGCACGGATGGCCAGGTCAACCGGGTGGACATGTCCGGCGCGCGGGTGCTGGAGATCGCTGAAAAGAGCTTTTCGGCGCTGGTAGGGTTGCACACAGCGTTGCAGGAGTACGTGCAGGTGGGCGGCGGACAGGTGAGCGCGGAGCCCTATGCGCTGTTGGTGCAGGAGCTGCGGCGTCTGCCGCAGTTAACGCTTATGTGTGACCAGTTCAAACAGAGCGCGATTGCCTCTTTCGTGCCGCACAACATGCCGGCCCAGGCATTTGTCCGCCAGGCCCGCGAGATGGGGCTAAACCTATGGGCGGGCACCGCCGCCCATACTCCTTTGCTGCTCAAGGACCTGAATGCCACACACTTCGTGCGTGTCTCAGTGAGCCGGCACATCACCCTCGCCCAGATTGAACAGGCTCTGGTGACCCTGCGGAGTCTTTAGCTGCGGCCACTCACTGGGCGGCGATGGTTTAGCCGTCAAAGGCGCTTTGCTGCATTTTTCTGGAAGCCGCGGAATCCGTAGGGGGGGTGTGACAATCTTTATTCTCGCGGGACAAGAGTGGTTGGCCCCCTGCGTCTTGATATTACCGCTGGCTGAACCCATGGCCCGCTCCGGACCGCCCCGGTGATTGCCGCTCGTCTGATCTTCACACTGCCTCTGATCTCATGAGCGTAAACATGAGGCGATGTCGCCTCTCTCTCGCTGGTTCAGCAAATATCCGCGTTGACAAAAATTATTTTAGATGACGATAATCGGCCAAGTCGTACGACAACGTATGACATAAAATAATAAAGCAACGCAGGCCCTGCTATGCCATTCGCTCCGACGGCTCATCAGCATCGCTCTCTGCCCATTCTGCATAAACGTAGAAGGGCGCATCTCTTCTCGCTTATGCATCCCAGCCAAGCGTTCCATGGCTTTTCAGACAGCCCTACTTGTTCGACTCAACCAAATTCCTTACATCGTTCGCCTCCTGCTGCGCTCCAGTCTGGCATTGGCGCTGCGCGCGGGTTGGCAATACGCCCGATTCATCCTCGCGACACCCACACCCACACCCAACTCCCAACCAACACCTTCTACGGCAGCATCTCTGGAGAACAATAATGAGAAAAACACTATGCGCCTCTCTCGTCGCTTCCTTCTTGAGCCTCACCGCCGGAGCGGCCGTTGCCGCTGATGCGAGCGACTGGCCGACACGCCCGGTGCAGGTGGTGGTCATTGCCAACGCCGGCGGCGATACCGACTTCAATGCGCGGATGATGGCCAAGTACTTCACCAAGCTCACTGGCAAGTCCATGGTCGTCACCAACATGGCTGGCGGGGGCGGCACCATTGCCGCCGACGCGGTCAAGAGCGCGGCGCCAGATGGCAACACCATTCTGTTCACCCACACCGGTCAGATGATCGTTAACGAAGTGGCAGGGTTGTCGGAAGATCGCTTCGACGCGTTTGATGTCTCCTGCATCGCCGGCGTCGATAAAGGCGCGGTGTTCGTCTCTGCCAAAAGCTCGGGTATCGACACCCTCGATCAGTTGATTTCACAGGCCAAGGCCAAGCCAGGCACCATCACCTACGGCACCGAGATGGGTAACTTCTCGCACCTGCAAGGGTTGATGTTCGAGAAGCTGGCTGGCGTCAAACTGAAAATGGTCGACAGCGGCACCGTTTCGGAAAAAGTGGTGGCTTTGCTGGGCAAGCGCATCGACCTGGGTGCTATCAGCTATGGCTCGGTCCAGGACTACATTGCCAGTGGCAAGATGACCGCTCTGGGGCAGCCTAACGCAGAGCGCAACGCGCTGCTGGGTGACGTCAAGACGTTCAAGGAGCAAGGTGTGAATCTGATCCTGGACAAGCCTTACATCGTGGCTTTCCCGAAAGGCACAGACCCGGCCATCGTCAAGAAAATGGCCGACACCATGAAGAAAATCACCGAAGAACCTGAATACGCTGAAGAGCTGAAGAAATCCTTCAAGCAGCCTGTCAGCTTCCAGGGCACCGAAGAAGCCATTGCTACGCTGACCAAGACCCGTGACGACTTCATGCAGTTCAAGGACGAGATGCGTAAAGCCAAGTAAATCCTGGGAAACAGGATGGGGCGCTTACCGTATTGGTAAGCGCCCATTTGCTCGGCCCTTCAAGTGAAAGAGGATCCTGTATGGATACCTACAAAAGAAATGAATTGTTCGC
Organism: Pseudomonas hefeiensis; assembly: GCF_030687835.1. Classification (NCBI taxonomy): domain Bacteria; kingdom Pseudomonadati; phylum Pseudomonadota; class Gammaproteobacteria; order Pseudomonadales; family Pseudomonadaceae; genus Pseudomonas; species Pseudomonas hefeiensis. Next base: position 6,418,860 of record NZ_CP117449.1, on the reverse strand, counting down.
CGGCCTGGCGATGCTCGGTGCTGGCGTGGCGTACCTGCTGTTGACCGCAAACCTGCCGCGCCGCAGTTTCGTCGACGCCGCTTTCGTACCCTGGATTCTCTCCGGCGCGCTGTGCCTGTTGGGTGTGTTGCAATTGCTGGCCTGGAGAAAACTGCCCCAGCAACGTGCCGAACCTGTCGAGCCTGCCGAAGCCGCTGAGTCGATCGATTACCCGACCGTTATCAAATCCATTGCCCTGGTGACGCTCTTCACCGCGCTGTTGCAAATTGTCGGTTTCGTGATCATGACCACGCTTTACCTCTACGCCCAATTCATCGTGTTGACCCCCGCGGATCAGAAGGTCAAGCACGGGCTTTATGCCGTGATCGCGGTCGTTTCAGCGGGTTTGATTTTTGTGATCTTCCGTGAGGGCTTCGATTTGCTGCTGCCCGCCGGTCTATTGGATTTCTAGGGGACGGTGATGATTGAGCTCCTGCAACAAGGCTTTGGTGCCGTATTCACGCCCTATGTATTTGTCCTGATCACCCTCGGCGTTGCTGTGGGGATCGTCTTCGGTGCGGTGCCCGGCCTCTCGGCTACCATGGCCATCGCCCTGTGCTTGCCGCTGACCTACTCGATGGGCCCGGCAACAGGCCTGTCATTGCTGGTTGCCCTGTTTGTCGGCGCCACCTCGGGAGGGTTGATTTCAGCGATATTGCTCAACATACCGGGTACGCCGGCGTCCATCGCTACTACGTTCGATGGTTCGCCGATGATGAAAAAGGGCCAGGGTGTCAAAGCCCTGGGCATTGGCGTGGTGTTCTCGTTCCTCGGCACGATTTTCAGTATTGGCGCCTTGATGTTCATTGCTCCGATCCTGGCTGACGTGGCTTTGAGCTTTGGTCCCCACGAATATTTTTCCATTGCCATTTTCTCGCTGACGCTGATCGCCACCCTGTCCACTGGCTCGCTGGTCAAAGGCCTGTTTGCCGGAGCCCTGGGCTTTGCTTTTTCAACGGTCGGAATCGCCCCGGTCGAGGCCATCCGTCGCTTCACCTTTGACCTGCCGAGCCTTAATGGTGGCTTTGCCATGCTCACCGTCATGATCGGCATGTTTGCGGTCGCCGAAGTGCTGAAGTTCGCCGAGAGCGCCCGCTCAAGTCACCGTGCCAAGCCACAGAACATCAGCATGAAGGGCGTCAAGGGCTTTGGTTTTTCAATCAAGGAGTTCATCAGCCAACTGCCGAACGCGACCCGCTCGTCGTTCATTGGCCTGGGCATCGGGATCCTGCCGGGTATTGGCGCTGGCACCTCGAACATTGTTTCCTACATCGCGGCAAAAAAGCGTTCAAAGCACCCGGAAGAATTCGGTAAAGGCTCCATCGAAGGCGTGGTTGCCAGTGAAACCGCGAACAACGCCGGTATTGGTGGTGCGATGATTCCGCTGCTGACCCTGGGTATTCCGGGCGACACCACCACCGCAGTGATGCTCGGCGGCTTCATGATTCACGGCATCCAGCCTGGCCCCCTGTTGTTCATCAGTCAGGGATCGCTGGTCTACACCATCTTTGCCGCGCTGATCCTGGCCTCGTTGCTGATGTTGGTGCTGGAGTTCTACGGACTGCGCATCTTCATCAAGTTGCTTGCTGTGCCTAAGCACATCCTGTTGCCGATTATCCTGGTGCTCTGCGTAGTCGGTGCGTTCGGTCTGAACAGCCGAATCTTCGACGTCTGGGCGGTGCTGCTGTTCGGCCTGCTGGGCTATGGCTTCGTCAAGGGCGGCTTGCCAATTGCGCCGTTCATCATTGGCTTCATCCTCGGGCCCATGGCTGAAACCAACCTGCGTCGCGGTCTGATGCTCTCGGATGGCAACTTCAGCGGCTTCCTGACCACGCCGATCTCGGCGGTCTTCCTGGCCCTGGCAGCGGCGTCTGTCTCCTGGCACTTGGTGACAGTGATCCGTCACAAGAAAAGTGCCGCCATTGAGCTGATGCGCAGCTAGTTCACCTCACTCGGTCGCTTCCACTGCTGCAACGCACGATGTGCGCTGCAGCAGCCGTATTCAAACGCCCGGAGATAGCCATGCAAACCCCCAATCCCCTCCCTCCGGCCGATCTGGATCCTATGGTCTGGGACACGTTGATCCAAAGCATCGAGCAAGCGGTCGGTGCGGCGGGGCTGGTGCGTGATCCTGAACTTATGCACAGCTACCTGACGGACTGGCGTAACGCTTATCAAGGCCGAGCCGCATTGGTGGTGCGCCCAGCCACAACCGAAGAAGTGGCGGCGGTGGTGCGGCTTTGCCATGACGCCGGGGTTGCCTTGGTGCCGCAGGGCGGTAATACCGGATTGTGTGGCGGCTCGATCCCGGATTCGTCTGGTCGCCAGGTAGTACTGTCCTTGACCCGGATGAAGCGTATCCGCGAAATCGACCTGGCCAATGAAACCATAACGGTAGAGGCCGGGGTGATCCTGCAGCAGTTGCAAGAAGCCGCCAGCCAGGCCGGTCGCTTGTTCCCGCTGTCACTGGGGGCCGAAGGCAGTTGCACGGTGGGCGGCAATCTGGCCACCAATGCCGGCGGCACGGCCGTGCTGCGTTACGGCAACATGCGCGAGCTGACCCTCTGGGGCTTGAGGTGGTATTGCCGGACGGACGTGTCTGGCACGGCTTGCGAGGCTTGCGCAAAGACAACACCGGTTACGACCTCAAGCATCTGTTCATTGGCTCAGAGGGCACGCTTGGGATTATCACCGCGGCGGTGCTCAAGTTGTTTCCGGCCACCCATAGCACGGCAACTGCTTGGGTCGCACTGCCCACGCCGCAGGCGGCTGTGGACCTGATCGGGCATGTTCGCAGCCTGTGCGCCGACCGTCTGACGGGCTTTGAGATGATGTCACGACAGAGCCTGGAGTTCGTCCTGGACCATGTGGCCGGTTGCAGTGACCCCTTGCAAGGGCCACACCCGTGGTACGCCTTGATCGAATTGCGCGACACGGTGCCCGACGCGCCTTTGGACCCGTTGCTTGAAAGCGGCCTGGGCCATGCCTTTGAGGCCGGTTGGGTGATCGATGCCGTGATCGCCAGCAATCAGACTCAGGCTGCGGCATTGTGGGCTCTGCGCGAAGGTATTTCCGAGGCGCAGAATCATGAAGGTCCGAGCCTCAAGCACGACATCAGCGTGCCCGTCAGCCAGATCCCGGCGTTCATTGAGCGTACCGATAGCGCCTTGCAACAGGCGTTTCCCGGCGTACGCATTGTTTCTTACGGTCACATGGGTGATGGCAACCTGCACTACAACATCAGCAAACCGCTGGGCCATGCCGATGCTCCATTCAAGGCTCAGGAACCAGCGATCATGCAGGTCATCTACCAGATGACGAGCGCTTTCAATGGCAGCATCAGTGCCGAACATGGCCTGGGGCAAGCCAAGCCGGATGCGGCGGCCCATTTCAAGGATCCGCTGGAGATCGAGTTGATGCGTGCCATCAAGCGCACGCTGGATCCGACCGGGTTGATGAACCCCGGCAAGGTGTTTGCCACCGGGCTGGAGTGATCGATCCTGCCTCTGCTAGCCTGCCTCAATCATGGCAGGCCGTCGGCCTTTACGGCCGCTCTGCCGCTTTCAGACACTGAATATGGAACGGCTGAATGACACAGGCAAACACCAAAGATCGCGTGCGCATCAAGAAAGTCGAAGTGCTCTCGGACAACTGGTACGTGCTGCGCAAAACCACCTACGACTACCTCGGCCGCGATGGCCAGTGGCGCGAGCTGGCCCGCGAGACCTACGATCGGGGCAACGGCGCGACCATCCTGCTGTACAGCAAGGCCAAGCAAACCGTGGTGCTGACCCGGCAGTTCCGCTTCCCGGCCTTCGTCAATGGTCACGAAGGTCTGTTGATCGAAACCTGTGCCGGTCTGCTGGATAACGACGACCCGCACACCTGCATCCGCAAGGAAACCCAAGAGGAAACCGGCTATATCGTCCAGGATGTACGCAAGGTGTTCGAAGCATTCATGAGCCCGGGGTCGGTGACAGAGCGCGTGCATTTTTTCGTCGGCGAATACTTCGACGAAGATAAACAGCATGAGGGCGGCGGGCTGGAAGCCGAAGGCGAGGAAATCGAAGTGTTGGAGACGTCCCTCGACAAGGCGCTGGGCATGATCGAAACCGGCGATATCTGCGACGGCAAGACCATCATGCTGTTGCAGTATGCCAAGCTGCATCGGTTGCTGGATTAGTCCGCTTCATTGATTAATTCAGCCCAGGATGATGTAAGCCGCAGCGTTCATGGGCTGCGCGATTTCATTCAACTGGACTGGGCATCACTGTCTTCCTGGACGACGTTCAGGTAATCCGACGGCTCCGTCTGCTCCGGCAGTTCGGTCACGACGCTGAAGTCGCTGATTTCGATGGCGCCCACCCCGTGCCCCAGCAGATGGAAAGAGAAGGCCTTGCGGGGGTGCGGGTTATCGAAACGAATGTTCATCACCAGCGGCTGTTCGGGCGTCACCGCCACTTCTGTCGGCAGGTCCATCGCGACGTCCTGCTCGAACTCTTTGGCCTTGAGGGAAATGTAGGCTGCATTGTCCGGTCCTAGGGCGCGGATGGTCAGGCTGACTCGGGTCTGTGAGCCCTTGGGCATCTCCAGGTACTGGGCGCCGATCAGGTTGTCGGTCCAGTCGTTGGTGATCTGGGCCGGAAGCGGGATTTTATCGGCGCTGCCAAACTGATAATGCTGATTGAGCGGTGTACGGAGCAGGGTGCGGTCCAGGGCCGTGGCCCGCGCGCTGATCAACCTGGCACGCTGACCGCTGTATTGTCCGCCGTAAGTGGCGCGTTCCGTGATGAAACCTTCACTGGTGTAGTAGCGGCAACGCTGCAGGAAATCGCACTCGGTGAAAGTGCTCTTGCCGTCGTGGTAGCGCAGCTTGCCGTTGGTGAACGACATGATTTCCCGACCCGTTGCGTAGTTCCTGAACAACGAGCGACCGGACAATGACTTGGGGACTTTGAAACCGAAGTAATCGAGGACCGAGGCGCTCAGGTCCACATGACCGTAGACTCCCGACTTGACCTGGGGCAATGGCTCCGGCGCCAATGTCAGGTTGAAACCCCAGGATGACGCCAGGCGCACATCGTCGACGCCATGGGATTCGTCCGAGGTGATGATCACCAGGGTGTCTTCCAGCACGCCTTGGCGTTCCAGCCCCGACATGAAGCCGTCCAGCGCGTCATCCAGGTAACCTACGGCCGCCTGCTTGGTGGTGTCGTAACGTTGCAGGTAGTCATCCGGCGCTGAGTAGGGCTGGTGCGTGCCCACCGTCAGCAGCGTAAGCATCCAGGGCTTCTTTGCCTGTTGCAGTTGCCCGACGTAATCCAGCGCGCCTTCGAAGAATGTCTTGTCATCCTTGCCCCAGGGGAACTCCAGATAGGCCGGCTTGGTGAACCAGTCCATGCCCAGGGTGGTGTCGAAGCCGATGTGCGGCATGATCCGGTCCTTGGCCATGAACCGCAGGCCAGCACCTTGCAGGAAATGCGTAGAGAACCCGTTCCGGCGCAACTGGGCCGGCAGGCAGGCCTGGTTGCGCCGGGTCAGGTTCAACATCTCGACGCCTTTGGGCGTGCCGTCGTCGAATTTGTCGGTAGTCGCCACACAGCATCGAATACAGGCCGCGAATGGTCTGATGATTGTGCAGGACGTAATCGGGTGTATTCATACCGCGCTTGGCCCAGGCACTGAGGTGCGGCATCAGGTCTTCCTGATAGCTGCTTTTCAGGGCCTGGCGGTTGACGCCCACGTAGGCGCCGGGAACGCCTTCCAGGGTGATGATCAGGACGTTGCGTGCCCGGCCCGGGGCAGGCAGGATTTTTTGACCTTCAAGATCGAGCCGGGTAAGACCCTCCATCGGCGGGGTTTGAACCACTGCATCATCTTCAAGCCATTGCTGGGTGCGATCCTGCCCGGCGGCAACGGCCGCCGTGACGAGTTGGTGTGGAAGGTTGAACAGGTTCCATTGGTCTGCCTCACTGGGCCGCCAGGATTGCACCACACTGTGGCTCAGCAAAAGCACTACCGGCAGCGCCCAGGCGTGGCGTGGCAAGCGCGGCGCCAGATACAGCCGGCGGGGCCATTGGACACCCAGCCAGACCATCAGCGTGGCCAGTTGCACCCCTGCCAGCCAGGGATGGGCGAAGCCGCCACTGGTGGAGTTTTCGACGAATTGCGGGTCGGTCAGGTAATGCAGGTCCGATGGGGTGGGCATGCGCCCGACTGCGCTGACCAGTTCGATGCTGGCCAGCGTCAGCATGCTCCAGACCAGCAAAATGGGTAATGCCACCCACCAGGGACGACGGTAAAGCAGCACGATCAGTAACCCGCCCATGCCCAGGTCAGACAGATAGCCCAGCGGATCTGACCATCCCAGCGAGAGGCGCAGGCCCATGGGGATGAGCAATACACATCCGGCCAGGGCGATGAGGGGCGCGAGGGGATGAGTGAAGCTGCGGTAAAAAACATTCACAAAAAGGGGCCTTCCGATGGACGCCAGTCCGGCACGCAACCTGTGGGAGCGGGCTTGCTCGCGAAAGCGGTGTGTCGGTCAGCATCACCGCTGGCTGACACACCGCTTTCGCGAGCAAGCCCGCTCCCACAAGACCTACGTCATAGATCGAGTCATTAAGTTGTCATGAAAGTATGCTCGATGGTACCAAGCATAGTCGCAATTGACCGGACCGATGTGCCGATGCCCGATCGCGTTGCGCTGTGGTTTGCTGGCGCGGCCCCCTACAATGGCGGTGCGGCGCTGATTTGAGGTGCGTAGCCAACTTGTATCAGGATTTCTCATCGGGGCATAAATGGACAGGTTTCAGGAAATGCAGGTTTTTGTCGCCGTTGCCCAGGACTCTGGTTTCTCGGCGGCGGCGCGACGCCTGGGCCTGTCGGCGGCCAGCGTCACGCGCGCCGTGGCGGCGTTGGAGCAACGTATCGGTACGCCCTTGCTGGTGCGCACCACCCGCAACGTATACCTGAGCGAAGCTGGCCAGCGCTTTCTCGAGGACTGCCGCCGAATTCTGGCTGACTTGCAGGAAGCCGAGGATTCAGCGGTCGGCAGTCACACCCAGCCCCGCGGGCAATTGACGATTACCGCCCCGGTGTTGTTCGGCCAGTTATTTGTCACGCCGGTGCTGGTCGATTACCTGCAGCAATTCCCCGAGGTGGGCATCAACGCCTTATTGCTGGACCGTATCGTCAGCATGGTCGAGGAGGGCATAGACATTGCGGTACGCATTGGCGAGTTGCCTGACAGCAACCAGCACGCCGTGCGTGTTGGTGAAGTGCGACGGGTGGTTTGCGGTTCTCCTGATCTCTTCGCTCGCCATGGCCGACCCGCACACCCGCAGGATCTGGAGCACATGCCGGTGGTCGCCTCATCGGCCACCGGTCAGATCAGAAACTGGACGTTCATCGACGCAGGGCAACCGCTCTCTGTGCGGCCCGCGCCGAGACTGGTGGTCACGGCCAACCAGGCCGCAATCACGGCGGCCTGTCAGGGGTTGGGGTTGACTCGGGTCTTGTCTTACCAGGTGGCGGGTAACGTTGCCAACGGGGAACTGGAGATCGTTCTGGCTGACTTCGAACTGCCACCCCTGCCGATCCATGTGGTGTATCAGGGCGGGCGCAAAGCGCCGGCGCGAGTACGCAGTTTTGTTGACTTTACCGTCCGTGCGTTGCGTGAACATCCGGCCTTGAAAGGCTGAGACATTGTTTCGCTGTTTGAAACAATGGATTGCATATTCGGGTGATTCTCTAGTCTTCAGTCGAAGCGGAAGATGACCCCATCGACGCCGTTGTGCTGATGGCGTCACTTGCAGCGGAGTCGACCATGAATCCCATCAAGCTTTATCACTTCCCGCTTTCCGGCCACGCGCATCGCGTTCAATTGATGCTTTCCTTGCTCGGGTTACCCGTCGAGGTGGTTTTTGTCGACCTGGCCAAAGGCGAACACAAACAGGCAGATTTCCTGGCCATTAACGCCTTTGGACAAGTGCCGGTCATTGACGATGACGGTATGGTGCTGGCTGATTCCAACGCCATCCTGGTGTACCTGGCGCAGACATATGGCAAGGGCCAATGGCTGCCAACGGACCCGGTCGGCGCCGCCCGGGTGCAGCGCTGGTTGTCGGTGGCGGCTGGGCCGCTCCATGCGGGGCCGGCCTCGGCGCGATTGATTACGGTGTTCGGCGCACCTTACAACGCAGAGGAGGTGATCGCCCGTTCCCACAGCCTGCTCAAAGTCATTGACCAACACTTGAGCAGCAGCACGTATCTGGCAGGTGACACTGCGACGATTGCCGATGTTGCCGGCTACAGCTACATCGCCCATGCCCCGGAGGGCAATGTGTCACTGGAGGACTACCCCCACGTACGTGCATGGTTGGGGCGGATCGAGGCCTTGCCTGGGTTTGTCGGCATGCCGCGTACGGCTGCCGGGTTGCAGCAACCCGCTTGAAAATGCACTGAGCCACCTTGGGGCGAGGGGATTTATCGCTCGCCCTCATGGGCTGGCGTTACGCGTAGGAAAGCGCCTTTTGCTCCAGCATCTCCTCGTACAGTTGCAGCCATTTGCGGCCCATCTCCTCAGAGGTGAACAACTGCCGGTAACGCTCTTCGGCCCGGATGCCCATTTCCCTGGCCTGTACCGGGTTGTCCCACAGGGTACGCATCGCTTCGCGGAAAGCTTCGGGGTTGCTGGGCGGCACCACCAGGCCTGTTTCATTGTGGATATTGATGTAGCTGGTGCCGGTGCCGATCTCGCTGGAGATCATCGGTTTACCGTACATCGCGCCTTCGAGCAGGGAGATGCCAAAAGCTTCAGAGCGCAGTTTGCTGTCGATGGCGCTGGTGGCGTCCACCAAATCCAGTTCGCTGCCCAAGTGGAAATAGTCGAACCAGCGCTCACTCACCTGCTGTTTGCCAACGCGCCGCTCCATTTCCAGGCGGACTTGGTCACGGATGGTGCTGGAGATCGCGATGTAACCGTCAGCGGTGCGGGCAATCCAGTCGAACCAATGATTGAACACCTTCACCAGCCCGGCGTCGCAGAACTGCGGATGGGTCAGGGGAATCAGGTCGTAGATCACCGATACGATCCCGACGCCATCTTGCTTGAGCTGTTCGGCCAGAGGAAAGAAATCGGCGTGCCAGGAAGAGTCCAGCAGCACCAGTTGATCGCCGGCCTGGTGTTGAAGGGGCACGCAACGCGCTGGGACATGCTGGCGTTTGAGCAAGCGATCGAGCACCCGGATCGGAATGCTCAGAAAGCCCAGGGCAAACAGCCGGCAGCCAACGTACAACACGCGGCGTGCCCATCGCGATTGGCTGAAGGGGCGTCGCCGTTCAAGCGTCCGATGCCTGAGCCAGAACAGATTGGCGAACTGCTCCAGCCGTACCCGCAGGCTGACCAGATCCAATCCCCGGGAGGGCAGCGGGGCGAGGCTCTTCACTTCATACAACTTGCCTTGCAGCATGACGACGGGGATGCATTCATGCGCTGCGTCTCTGGCCGGCAGTTCGCGGATAACATTGCGCACCACGCGCTGAATCCCGGAATTGGCTCTGGGATGTTCATACACGTAGGTGCACTCCATCAGCAGGCGAGTCATGGCAGTTCCTTTTGCGTCAGTTCTTCGGTCGTGGGTATTGCCGAGCGCTGGATGCTGGTATGGGCCTGAAGCCACGAACAGCCGACGAAATCTTCCTGACGATTGTTGATGACGTGGAACACCAGCCCGTAGTCGCGCCATTCGAAATTGCGGTCCAGGTGCGAATCCAGCCGGGACAGGCTCAGCGCGACGGAGTAATTGCCCTTGCCCAGGCGCATGTCAAAGCTGAAACGAAAGGTGACGTGCTCGCCGGCCTTGAGGTCGGTCACGGCTTTATCCTGGCGATGGGTGTTGATGCCGTACATGGGCTGGCCGAGGCGGTCCTTGATCAGGAAACCCAGCACCAGCCGCTCGATGTCCTGGCGGATTTCGACCCGCACCTGCAACACCATCGGTTGGCCGATTTCGGCCACTTCCACCGACTGGCCCTGACTGTTCAACAGCTGTACATCCACAATGCCGGCCTCGCCGGTGCCGGAGATGGTGCGTACCTGGCCGTTGGCGAGCATCTCCTGGCGGACGATCTGGCCCTCGCGTTGGGCCAGCATCGCGTTGTAATAATCCATCACCTCTTCCGGCTTGCCGCGCATGGCCATGCGCCCGTGCTCCAGCAGGATGGCGGTGTCGCAGATCGACTGAATCGCCGAGCGGTCGTGGGACACGATCAGCAGCGTCGTACCGGCCTTGCGAAAACTGCGGATGCGCTCAAAGCTTTTGTGCTGGAAATACGCATCGCCCACTGACAGGGCTTCATCGACGATCAGGATATCCGGGCGGCGGGCCGTGGCGACGCTGAAGGCCAGGCGCATTTGCATGCCACTGGAATAGGTGCGTACCGGCTGGTCGATGGCCTCGCCGATTTCGGCAAAGCCTTCGATCTCAGGCATCAATGATTCGATTTCCTCCACTTGCATGCCCAGCAACTGCCCGGCCATGAAGGCGTTCTGGCGGCCCGTGAAATCCGGGTGGAACCCCATGCCCAGCTCCAGCAACGCAGCGACGCGGCCGCGCAGTTGAATGTGGCCACAGGTGGGTTGGGTGGTGCCGGTGATCATCTTGAGCAACGTGCTTTTGCCTGCGCCGTTGACCCCGACGATGCCGACAGCTTCCCCGGGCTGGATCTCGAAATCGACGCCCTGCAGGATCCAGTGCAATTGATGACGTGGGCGGGAAAAGGGAATCAGCCACTCGAACAACCGGCTCCAGCGGTTCGGATACTGCTTGTAGGCCTTGCCCAGGCCACTGACGCGTAAATGCCCCATCAGAGTTCATCCACCATTTCACCGCCGCGCCGTCGAAACATTCGCAAACCGGCGACGCACATCAGTAGGCCGATGACCAAAAGCGGTGTCAGCGAACTCCAGACCGGCCACTGGTTGTAGAGAAACAGGTTCTGGTAACTCTGCATCAGCGCTGTCATGGGGTTGAGGGCCAGCAGTTGCTGGATCGACGGCGGAAGGATGGTCATCGGGTAAACAATGGGCGTTAGCCAGAACCAGAATTGCAGGCAAATACCGAACAGTTGCCCGACATCGCGAAAGAATACGTTGAGAATCCCCAACAACATGCCCAACCCGGCGGCGAACATCACTTGCAGGGCCAGCAACGGCACCAGCGCCAGCAACGTCATCCCTGGCCAGCGGCCGGTGATCAACAGGAAACCGAGAAATAGACCGAGGATGATCGCGAAGTTGATCCCGGCGTTGAACAGCACAATCACCGGCAGGCAGATCCTGGGAAAGCTGATCTTCTTCAGCAGATTGGCGTTTTCCAGAAACATGCCCTGACTGCGGGTCGTGATCTCGGCGAAGAACCCCCACGTCAGCAGCCCGGCGCAAAGGTAGACGCTGTAGGCCATGCCATCGTCCACCCCCGGAAGGCGGGCGCGCATGATGTGGGAAAAAATCACGGTGTAGACAAGGATCATCGACAGTGGATTGAGCACGGTCCACAACGCGCCGAACAACGAGTTGCGATAGCGCGCCTGGAACTCGCGCTTGACGCTGCCGAGGACAAAACCGCGGTAGCTCCACAGCGCACGGTGCAAGGTCAGCAACATCAGACGGCCCTGCCGTAGTGATCCTCGAAGCGCACGATGTCATCTTCTCCCAGGTATTCACCGCTCTGGACTTCGATGATCACCAGGTCGATGACGCCGGGATTTTCCAGGCGATGCTTGTGGCCGGCGGGGATGAACGTTGACTCGTTCTTGGCAACCAGGTGCGAGCCCGAGCCGTTGTTGGTCACCTTGGCCATGCCTTCGACCACCACCCAGTGTTCGTTGCGATGATGGTGCATTTGCAGCGACAGCGACGCGCCGGGTTTGACCACGATGCGCTTGATTTTAAAGCGCGGGCCTTCTTCCAGCACGGTGTAGCTGCCCCAGGGGCGGCTGACCGTGCGGTGCAGGCGATAGGTTTCGTGCTCCTTGTCCTTGAGCTGTCGAGCCACGCGGCGAACATCCTGGGCACGGTCGGCGTGGGCCACCAGCACCGCGTCGGCGGTGTCGATGATGATCAGATTTTCCACACCCACGCGCGGCCACCAACCGTCCCTCACTCTGGACATAGTTGTTCTGGCTGTCGATGAGCAACGCCTCACCGCTGACGCGGTTGTTCTGTGCATCGGCGGGTACCAGGTCGGCGACGGCACTCCAGGAGCCGATGTCGCTCCAGTCGAATGTGGCGGGGATCACCACGACGTTGTTGGAGCGCTCCATCAAGGCATAGTCGATAGAGATATCCGGCATTTCGGCAAAATGCACCGCGGACAGTTCCTGTTGCACGCAACCTGAGGTTTCTACTGCGGTGCTCACTGTCACGCAGGCGCGAGCCTGTTCCAGCAACTGCGGTGCGTGGATTTGAAGTTCGGCCAGCAGGGTTTTGACCGAGAAGCAGAACATGCCCGAATTCCACAGGAAGCGGCCGCTTTCCAGATAGTGTGTTGCGGTTTGCAAGTCGGGTTTCTCGACGAAGCGTACGACCCTGGCAGCGCCTTTGGTATCCAGGGGCTTGCCTCGTTCGATATAGCCAAAGCCGATTTCCGGTGTCGTGGGCAGCACGCCGAATGTCACCAGGTGACCGTTTTTGGCCAGTTGTGTTGCATGCTCCACTGAAGCCTTGAAGGCGGTCTCATCCCGGATCAGGTGGTCGGCGGGCATTACCACCATGATCGTGTCGTCACCGTGCAGGGCTTGCACCGCGAGGGTGGCTGCGGCAATGGCCGGCGCGGTGTTGCGACCTGCAGGCTCGAGCACGAAGTGAGCGCGGTGGCGTTCTACGTGGGCGCTTTGATAGTGGTCGCGGCTTTGGAAGTAGTATTCGCGATTGGTCACGGTGACGATGTCGCCCCGACCGTCGAACAGCCCTGCGGCGCGCTGATAGGTCTTGCCCAGCAGCGACTGGCCGTCGGGCAGGGTCATGAAGGGTTTTGGATGGCCCTCGCGGGACACCGGCCACAACCTCGTCCCGGCACCGCCGGAGAGAATCACGGGAATGAGCATGACCTACTCCTTGGCGATGCGTTTCATGTCCGCATCCACCATCATGCGGATCAGGGTGTCGAGGTCAGTCCTGGGCTTCCAGCCCAGTACGCGTTGCGCCTTTGCCGGGTTGCCGAGCAACACGTCCACCTCCGCCGGGCGGAAAAACGCCGGATCGATCTTCACGAAATCACGGTAGTCCAGGCCCACATGTTCGAAGGCGATCCTGCACATCTCACGCACGGTGGTGGTCACGCCTGTGGCAACCACATAGTCGTCGGGCTTGTCCTGTTGCAACATCAGCCACATGGCTTCGACGTAATCGCCGGCAAATCCCCAGTCACGCTTGGCGTCGATATTGCCCAGGCGCAGTTCCTGCTGCTTGCCTTGCTTGATGCGCGCAGCGGCATCGGTGACCTTGCGCGTCACGAACTCGATACCGCGCAGGGGTGATTCGTGATTGAACAGGATCCCACTGCTGGCATGCAGCCCGAAGCTTTCGCGGTAGTTGACGGTGATCCAGTGGCCGTACAGTTTCGCCACGCCATAGGGGCTGCGTGGGTAAAACGGCGTGTGCTCATCCTGCTGCTCGGCCTGGATAAGGCCGAACATTTCGCTGGTGGACGCCTGGTAGAAACGGGTTTCAGGGCTGAACTGGCGAATGCCTTCGAGCAGGTGAGTCACGCCGAGGCCATCGACGATTGCGGTGGTCACCGGCTGGTCCCAGGACGCGGCGACGAAACTCTGCGCGGCCAGGTTGTACACCTCGTCCGGGGCTGACTTGATCACTGCCCGCTGTACCGAGCAGGCGTCGGCCATATCACCGTCCAGGTAGACGATGTCGTTCTCGATCCCTGTCTCTCGCAGTCGCCAGCGCGAATCGCTGCTTCGCCGGGCCACCAGGCCGTGGACTTTATAACCCTTGTCGAGCAGTAACTTGGCCAGATACGCGCCGTCCTGGCCGGTGATCCCTGTGATCAATGCACTTTTCATTCTTGTTGTACCCGTATCTCCCAGTCGGACAGGATCGCCCGCAAGGATTGTTGTGTTGTTGTTTCAGGTGTCCATCCGGTGGCCTGGCGTAGCTTGGCAGGGCTACCGCAGACGCGACGCTGTTCTGCGCGGCGAAGACGCGCAGGGTCCTGGATCAGTTGCACATCGACCTGGGCGATATCGCCCAATTGTTCGATCAGGCTGCGAATACTCTGCTCGTGACCCGAGCAGATGTTGTAGGTCTGCCCCGGTACGCCGCTATCCAGCAGTGCCAGGTAGGCCGAAATCACATCGTCCACGTCAAGAAAGTCGCGGGTGACATCAATATCGCCCACTTGCAACTGAGCCGATTGCAGACCCCGTTTGATGCGGCTGATCTGCCGGGCAGCGCTGGCGATGACGAAGCTGTCCTTCTGACCGGTGCCGATGTGGTTGAAAGGCCGGGCCACCAGCACCGGCCAGCCTTCGCTCATGCCCCATTGCAGGCTCAGCAGTTCGGCCGACAGCTTGCTCACGGCATAGGGGTTGCGCGGGGCGGGGGGGTGTAGCTCGGTAATGGGGAGCTGGTTCTCATTGACCTGGCCATAAACGTCACCGGAGCTGACATACAGAAATGTTCCGGTGAACCCTCGTGCCTTGAGAGCCTGGAGAAGATTCAAAGTGCCGAGCAGGTTGATTTGCAGGGTGCGCGCCGGATCGCGAAAGGCTTCGGGAACGAATGTCTGCCCTGCCAGGTGGATCACGGCATCGGGGATCTCGGGCCAGAGACCTTCCAGGGATCTACCGTCTGTCAGGTCATAACGGCTGGGGACGGACATCACCTGCCAGGTGCAATCGGGGGCATCCAGGCGAGACTTGATGTGGCGTCCTACGAAACCGCCGAGGCCTGTGACGAACAGACGTTTTTTCAAGCACCAGCCCTCTTGATGCAAACTTCGTCTGGTGCGGATCTGAGTAGGATATTTCCGTAAGTTCGGAGAAACCTATTCGAAAGTAAGCCCAGATGAAATTTTTGTTGTAGTTGTTTGGTTGCCAATCTGTGCCAATTTCGAAGCAATTTCAACCAAGCAAACCGTGACCGGTCAGTTCTCATATTTATAGCCGGTTTATTCTCATTCGCCTGTTCACGAACCCTTGGCTGATGTGGTTAGAATGCCCCTTGTCACGATCCCTGCGATGTCGATTTCAAGTCGAACCGCGGGGCAAGGGCCACTAAAAACAAGAACGAGACGGGTACGCAGACAATCGACGAGCAACGGCCTCCTGGCCGGGGCGGTTCGTGAGTCGACCGTCATGAGGTGGAGTCGCCGGGATGGCAGCTCCATGATGGGATGCCATGAATTTCATTCTTTACTCGGACGTAAACGACCACTCCATCAGCCAGAGCCTCGGCCGCCCTGAGTACAGTTATTACTTCGTGCTCAAGGCTTATCGCCCCGTGTTGGAAAGCCTGGGGCGGGTGCATGTGGTGTCGTCGGTCGCCGAGGTCGATCCGCTTTATCAAACGTTGCAGCAGGCGGGGCAGGACTGCCTGTTTCTCTCGTTTTCACCGCCCCACAAGACGCCCGTCGATCTGCTATGCCCAATGGTCTGCGTGGTGGCCTGGGAGTTCGACTCGATCCCGGCCGAGCACTGGGATGACGACCTGCGGCATGACTGGAGCCGTACGCTGGCGCGCCATGGTCGGGTGATTACCCTGTCCAGCCACACGGCCAAGGCGATCCGTCGTACGTTGGGCGAGGATTTCCCGGTGCTGGTCTTGCCCACGCCACTGTGGGAACGCTTCGCCGCGGTTCGTGAGCAATCTCCCATTACGCCGGTCAACCCGGGCACGGTCTTACAGATCAAGGGCTGCATTATCGACAGCCGCCCCCTTGGGCTGTCGGCAGATGGCTTGATTGCACCACTGATCGAAGAGGCACCGGTGCAAGCGCTCGTCGAACCACCGGCCCTGACGTGGCGGCGCCGCGTTTTCATCTCCCGACATTACCTGCGCGAAGTGCTGCGCGCCGTAACCGGCAAGGCTGATCAAGGGTTGTTGTGGCTGATCAAGCACAATCTGTTGTGCTGGTATCGCGAAGCGGTTCGCGACCTGGTGCCAGTGCCGGTGCGCGTTTCGGTAAGCCGGGTTGTAAGAGGGCCGGCGGCGGTGCCAGATGTTGTCGAACCGATCCCAGAACCGGCGCCATCGGAACATCCCCAGGCGGCTCTACCGGACACCCGTCTGATGGTGGAAACCGAAGTCAGCGGGGTGGTGTATGTCAGCGTGTTCAACCCCGATGACGGTCGCAAGAACTGGCATCACTTGATCACGGCATTTTGCTGGGCGCTGCGGGACGTCGAGGACGCCACGCTGGTGCTGAAAATGACCCAGAACGACCTGTCGACCTACTACGTCGAGTTGCTCACGCTGCTGTCCCAGCTATCGCCGTTCAGCTGTCGGGTCGTGGTGATGCATGGCTATCTGGAGGACGAACAATTCGCTCGCTTGTACGGCGCGGCGAGTTTTTACGTCAATGCTTCACGCTGCGAAGGCTTGTGCCTGCCGCTGATGGAGTTCATGTCTTGCGCGCGCCCGGCCATCGCGCCGGACCACACGGCAATGGGCGACTACATCGATACCGAGGTGGCTTTTATCGTCAAGTCCAGCCATGAACCCACCATCTGGCCGGAAGATTCGCGCATTTTGTACCGTACCCTGCGCCATCGGCCCGACTGGGGGTCTTTGAAACTTGCTTACCAGCAGAGCTATGCCATGGCTCGGCATCAGCCCCAGGCCTATCAGGCCATGGCCGTCGCGGCGAGCGAGCGCATGCGCCGCTATTGCGGTTTCGCCCCGGTGCAGCAGCGCCTGGTGGATTTCCTGGCCCCGCAAGGTTGTACCGAAAACGCACCGCTGCTGCCTCAGGTGGGTGCCGCCTCATGCTGATCATTGTTTATTCGGAAACCAACCAGAGCAACATTCTTGAGAACCTCGGCAAACCCGAATACAGCTATTACTTTGTGCTCAAGGAGTTTCGTCCCGTACTGGAGCGGCTGGGGCAAGTCATTGAAGTGACCCGGCCGGAAGAAGAAGTCGATCGGTTGTATGCAGATTGCCTGGAGCGCGGTGAGGATTGTGTCTTCCTGTCCTTTTCACCGCCCCATCGCACCGCCGCCGACTATGCCTGCCCGACCGTTCCGGTCTTCGCCTGGGAGTTCAGCACCATCCCGACCGAAAGCTGGCAGGGTGAACCACGGCACGATTGGCGGGTGGTCCTTGGCGCAACCGGTATGGCGATTACCCATTCCAGCTTCACTGTCAAAGCTGTGCGGGAAGTCATGGCTGCCGATTTTCCTATCGTCGCCATTGCCGCTCCGGTCTGGGATCGATTTGCCGCTCGCGGCGCGATGCTGGCCCAGCGACCCACGGTCGATCACATGCGCCTGCAATTGCGCGGGCTGTTGATCGACAGCCGCACCGTCGACCTGCGGCCCTACGGCCCGTCAGAGCACCAGGGCGGGACGGCGCTGGTTTTTGACGCTCCGGCCGAGGATTGCGAGCTGCTTCTGGACGGGGTGGTGTATACGTCGGTCTTCAATCCTTACGACGGACGCAAGAACTGGAAGGACATGATCAGCGCATTTTGCGCGACGTTCCGCGACGTTCCTGACGCAACGCTGGTGCTCAAGCTGACCCACCACGACGTCACTGCCGCACTCAAGGACATGCTGCACCATGTCTACAAGAACCAGTCATACCGCTGCCGCATCGTGCTGATCCACGGTTACCTGGCGGACGCGGATTACGAGCGGTTGGTGGAGGCCACTCGCTACGTGGTCAACTGCTCCTACGGCGAGGGGCAGTGCTTGCCGCTGATGGAGTTCATGTCCTGTGGCCGGCCGGCAATTGCACCCATGAATACGGCGATGGCCGATTACATCGACCACGAAAATGCCTTTGTCGTCGATTGCACCGAGGAGCTGACTGCCTGGCCCCACGACCCCCGTGCAGCGTTTCGTACCCTGCGCTATGTCACCGATTGGGACTCGCTGTGCTCGGCCTATCGCGCCAGTTATGACGTGGCCAAAAACGACTCGGAGCGTTATCGCTGCATGTCGGCCCATGCGGTGCGCAGCCTGGAAACGTTCTGCAGCCAGGCCAACGCCGAGCAGCATCTGCGGGCGTTTTTTGAACAGGTTTTCGAGCGTCGCCGGAACGCGCAGCAGTCATGATCGGGCGGTTGCTGGCGTGGCTCAGGCCACCCGTCGAACCCGCCGCGCCGCCATCGACTGGCGCCGTGTCGCCCCGTGACGTGGGCCTCTACGATGCACTGCTTGACGGCTGGTTTCTCAACGACAGCGGCGAGCTGCTCAAAGGCTTTGCTATCACGGCCCAGGACACCTTGCTGGACGTTGGTTGCGGGGAGGGCGTGGCGACCTTGTTTGCAATGCGCCAAGGCGCTTCGGTGATTTTTACCGACAGCGAATACGACAAGGTGCGCAGCCTGGCTCGGCAGGTCGAGGCCCAGACCCGCGCACCGTTTCTGGGCCTGGTCAGCAATAGCCTGCCGCTGCCTCTGGCCGATGGTTGCGCCAACAAAATCGTGTGCATGGAAGTGCTCGAGCATGTCGACCAACCGGAGCCGTTCATGGCCGAACTGGTGCGCATGGGCCGGCCAGGGGCGCAGTACCTGCTCAGCGTGCCGGCCCCGGTGGGCGAGCATTTGCAGCAAGGCATCGCGCCGCCGGGTTACTTCCAGTCTCCCAACCATGTGCAGATTTTCAGTGCCGAACGCTTCGCTGCATTGGTGGAGGACGCCGGACTGGTCATCGAACACCGTCAGGCCAGCGGCTTTTTCTGGGTCATGGGCATGATTTTTTTCTGGGCCAGCGAACGGGCGGCCGGCCGCAACCTTGAGGGTGCGGTGCGCGACCGGATCCAGGCGCCTTACCCGCCGCTGATGGAGCGCTGGGCGAGCGTCTGGCAGGACTTGCTGACGCGACCCGATGGCCCGGCGATCAAGCAGGTCCTCGATCAATTCATGCCCAAGAGCCAGGTCATCATTGCCCGCAAACCTGATCCTGCCACCCGGAGCTCAAGATGAGCAGCCAGCGAATCATGGACATCGAGTTGCTGCGCGCCGTTGCGGTGATGGGTGTGTTGTTCCATCACGTACAAGGCATGCCGTTTCCTGGCGGATGGCCGCGTCTGGAAGCGACCACCGCGTTTTTTCAACTGGGATGGGGCGTCGATCTATTTTTTGCTATCTCAGGTTTCGTGATTGGTCGCACGCTGATTGCGCAACTGCGTCGTTGTGAAAACCGCCAGCAGTCTTGGACTTGCACTCGCGACTTCTGGATTCGCCGGGCGTTTCGTCTGTTGCCGTCGGCTTGGTTGTGGCTGCTGCTGACCTTGTCGGCCGTGGTGTTTTTCAACCACTCCGGGGCATTCGGCAGTTTGCAGGCTAACCTTCAGGCGACCCTGGCCGGGTTTCTGCAATTTGCTAATTTTCGATTTGCCGACGCGATTTTCAATTATGAGTACGGCGCCAGTTTCGTTTACTGGACGCTCTCACTGGAGGAGCAGTTTTACCTGCTCCTACCGTTGCTGGTAATGGCTGCACGCAAGCGCCTCGTCTGGATTCTGTTGGTGTTGGTAGCGGTGCAGTTTTTCACGTGGCGCTCCTTTCTGCTCTCCGCCATTAGAACCGATGCGTTGGCCTTGGGTGTGCTCCTGTCTATCTGGAGTGCGCAATCGAGCTATTGGGGGTTTGAGCCTCGTTTCTTTCGTCGGTCCGGCCTTGGCATCTTGCTGATTCTTTTGCTTGGCGGCGTTATGGCCTGGCTATGGACCGATCGTTTTACCTGGTCGTTCTACCGTATCGGCGTAGTCGCTCTATTGAGTGCCGTGCTGGTGTGGGTCGCTTCCTATGACCGGGACTACCTGCTGCCCCGCAGCCCGTTGAAAACCGCGCTGACCTGGGTTGGCAGCCGATCCTATGGGATCTATCTGATCCACGTCCCGGTGTTTTTCCTGCTGCGCGAACTGTGGTTTCGTTTCGCCCCGTTGGGATCACCGGACGTGGCGAGCGATCCCTGGCTGGCCCTTGCCTGTGCCTTGACGCTGATCGGGCTGTTGAGCGAACTCAACTACCGGATGGTCGAAATGCCCATGCGCGATCGCGGTACTCAGCTGGTTGAACGCCTGCGTGCCGCCCGTCCCGTCCTTCCCGTCTCTGGAGCCCCTTCATGCTGAGCCTTTTGAAGAAACTCACCACGGGCACGCCCGCGCCCGCACCGCCAGCGGCCGATAAGGTCGACCCCTATATGCTCGGGCTGCACGATGCGATGCTCAGCGGCTGGTTCAATCAGCAAACCGGAGAGCTGTTCAGCGGTTTCCCGGTTGCACCTGAAGACACGTTGCTGGACGTTGGCTGTGGCGACGGTGGCAACGTGCATTTTTGTGGCATGCGCGGGGCGAAGATCATCATCGCCGACATCGACGCGGCCAAGGTCGAGGCCACCCGCCAGCGCTTGAGCGACACTCCGGCGCGCGACGTCGAATGCCATGTGACCGACTGCAACCCGCTGCCCATTGCCGATGCGACGGTCACCCGCGTGGTGTCCACGGAAGTCATTGAGCATGTCGACGACCCGGCACAGTTTCTCGCTGAGCTGGTACGGGTCGGCCGGCCCGGCGCGCTGTACCTGTTGAGCGTGCCGCACCCCAGCTCCGAAGACCTGCAAAAAGACATCGCCGCGCCGGAGTATTTCCAGAAGCCCAATCACATTCGCATCATCAGTGAAGAGCAGTTCAAGGCGATGGTCAGCGAGGCCGGGCTGGAGGTGTTGAGCCACAGCCAGTACGGTTTCTACTGGTCGATGTGGATGCTGTTGTTCTGGGAGGCGAAAGTCGATTTCAGCAACGCCGACCACCCGTTGCTCAACCATTGGGCAGACACTTGGCAAGCGGTGCTCAATTCGCCCCGCGGCGCGCAGATCAAGCAGGCGCTGGATGCGGTAGTGGCCAAGAGTCAGGTGATTATTGCGCGTAAGCCTGAATGACAGGGGTACTGAGGATGAATTCATTTGTGGCTGGCGCGGGAGGGGTTAATCTGCCTGCCTTTTTTGGGGGCTGAAATTCCATGGTTTTTCTTTTCCGGCTATCGCTGACCTTTGCCGCATTGCTTTTAAGCGGCTGCGAACAGTCCCCGGCCTCGGTTCTCGATCAACAGCTCTATGTCTGGCAGCGCCAGTGGACGCCGGCCCACGCGCCGGCGCTGCGGCAAAGCCATAAGGATTTTTCCAGCCTGCGCATTCTTGCCTTACAGGCTTTTCCGCAGGCCGGCTGGAGCCGCGCACGGATCGATCCGCAACTGCTCAAGACTGACGGTCGACCGCTGATCGCAGTGATACGCCTGGACGGTCAGCTCAAACTTCTGGATCAGGACGATGTGATTGCGCAGATCCAGCAACTGCTGAGCGACTGGCAAGCCCAGGGCCTGGCCCCGGTGGGGGTAGAGATCGACCACGACGCCGGCAATGCACGGTTGCCTGCCTACGGCGCATTTTTGACCCGATTACGGCAAACCCTGCCCGCTACGCTGGGGCTGAGCATCACGGCGCTACCGGCCTGGCTCGACAGCCCTGCGCTGCCTGGGCTGCTGCAGACGGTGGACAGCAGTGTGTTGCAGGTCCACGCGGTAAGTGATCCCCGGCAGGGGCTGTTTGACCCGAAACAGGCTTTGCGCTGGGCCGAACGCTGGAATGGTGTTACCACCCGACCGTTCTATCTGGCCCTGCCAGCCTACGGCGTGGCGCTGTTGACTCAGGACAGCGGCGTGCCGGTGGTGGAAAGCGAAGTGCCGATCGATCAAGGCGGCGAGCGTCGTGAGCTGCTGGCCGATCCGCAGCAAGTGGCCGGGCTGGTCGCGGAACTGCGGGCCGAGCCGCCGATACACCTGGCCGGGTTGATCTGGTTTCGCCTGCCGCTGGCGGATGACCGACGCGCCTGGAGCTTGACCACCCTCGGCGCCGTTGCGCGGGGAGACCGCCTGGACAGTCACCTGGCCTTGCGTGTGCATGAACAGGGCGGGCTTTACGATATTGAGTTGGTTAACCAGGGCAATCTCGACAGCCCCTGGCCCCAGCGCCTGACCCTGGTCGTTGGCGCCTGCGAAGGTGCCGATGCGCTGGCAGGGTACACGTTGCAACAAACCTCCGGACTGCTTACCTTCACCCGCATTCAGGAAGGCCGCCTGACCGCTGGGGCCCAGCGTGCCATTGGCTGGGCGCGCTGTACGAAAATTGATCAAGGAGGTTCTAATGTTCACCCGTAAGTGGCCCAGTCGCCTGCTCTGCCTGAGCCTCAGCCTGCCGGTGGGCCAGGTGCTGGCCTGCGGGCCGGATTTCCCGATGCGCCTGTTGGATAACCGCAGCCAATCGCTTGCGGATTTGCCCGAAGGCAGCTTTCGCTTCGAGATCAGTCGCCTTGGCCACGCCATTGCCGGGCTCAAGCCGGCCACCGATGCGACGGGCAACCCGGATCATCGCTACGGTGATTTACCTGCCTACGTCGAACAACGCAACAAGGCCGAACGGCTCGGCCTGACCCCGCCGCAGCAAGCGGTAGTGGAGCGTGTGCGGGGGCTGACCGACGTCCAGCAGGTCACCACTGAAGCGGCGAATCTGCCTGCCGAACTGCGGTTGTATGCGATCGGCGCTGCGGCCTTCAACGTCGGCGAGCATCAGCGGGCCGTCGAAGCGTTTCAGCAACTGCTGGCATTGCCCGCTGACGAGCGCCGACTGCGTAGCACCTGGGCCGCGTATTCTCTGGGACGAGCATTGTTCGCCATGAGTAGCGAGGCGGGCAGCGGTGAACCGGCAGTATTGCTGGGCCAGGCTCAAGAGGCGTTCCGTCAGGCCCGTCAGATGAGCATCAGTGGCTTCAGCGATCCGTTGGAGTTGGGTGTTGCCAGCCTCGGCGAAGAAGCCCGGGTCGCCTATACCCGTGGCGATTGGAACAATGCCATTGAACTCTACGCCAGCCAGAACCTGCTGGGCTCCGAGGTTGGCTACAGTTCGTTGAAACAACTGGTTGGAGACCTGAGCGAGCAGCCGGACGAGCACTTGATGCGCTTGCTCAAAGGCAAGGCGGTGCAGCAACTGATCACCGCTTCGTTGCTAAGCCGTATCGGATGGTCATTCGGTGAACAACCGCCCGGCGAGAAACGGCTGGTCAAATTGCTGCAAGCCAGCACCCGTGACAGCCTCGAGAATGCCGACCGCCTGGCGGCGGTGAATTATCAACAAGGCGATTATGCCGCCGCCAAGGCCTTCCTTGGAAAAGCCGGGGATAGCGGGCTGGCCTGGTGGCTGCGTGCCAAACTGGCGGTGCGCGACGGTGACAAAGGCGCCGCGGCAGCGGCTTACGCCAAAGCCGCCCAGGCGTTTCCAAAGGACGAGTCGTGGGGCGAGCGACGCACGCCGGATTGGGACTACGAGTCGGTGCAACCCAAGTGTCGGGTCGAAGGCGAAAGTGCAATCCTGGCCTTGCAACGGGGCGATTACCTCCAAGCCTTCGATCAGCTCTACCGCAGCCAGAGCCTTTATTGGTATGACGCCGCCACGGTCGCTGAGCGGGTGCTGACAGTCGACGAACTCAAGCAATACGTCGACGCTCAAGTCCCGGCGGTGCCGCCGTTGAGCCAGCAGGATCGCGACAATTACCTGCAACTGCCGGTGGCCGCGAGCCTGCGCAATCTGCTGGGGCGCCGCTTGCTGCGAGAAGAACGCTACGACGAGGCGCCGGACTACTTCGACAACGTCGAACTACAGAACCAGGCTCGAGCCTATGGGCAGTTACGCCAGGAGGCGGAGTCCAGGTGGTGGCCCACCCGGCGGGCCGAGGCGTATTTCAATGCGTCCTGGATCGCACGTACCAAGGGTATGGAACTGCTCGGTTATGAGATGGCGCCGGACTACGCCACCTTTGGCGGTAACTATAGCCTTGAGCCCGCTGAACTGAAGGTTGGGCCGCTGATCACTGAAGGCGAGTGGCAACGCCAGCAGGCCAGTGCCGCGCAACCGGACGCGCGTTATCACTATCGTTTTGTCGCCACGGCATTGGCGAGCCAGGCGGCCGATAACCTGCCCCATACCAGCCATGCGTTTGCGGCGGTGCTGTGTACTGCGGTGGGGTACAACTCCAGCCTGGCGGAGCAACGCGCGTTGTATCAACGTTACGTGCAACACGGCCCTTACGTGGACTGGGCCTGGGATTTTGGCCACCACTGCCCTTATCCTGACTTTGGCAACGCGGACAAACGCTACGTTACCCAGGCGCTGGAGCCGATTCGTTCGGTGTTGCGGCCCTATAAGGTTTGGCTGCAAATAGCCGGTGGCCTGCTGGTGGTAGCGCTGGGGCTGGGACTGATCAGCCATCGCCAGCGCAAGGCCCGGATTCCGGCTCGCTAAGCGTTGTTTGTACATCCAGGCACGCTGGGAGCAAGCCTTGCTCCCAGCGTGTTGTGGATAAACTCACGCATTACATCTGCGTCGCCATCCCTTCGACATTCATCGCCGCCTGGCGCAAGGCTTCCGAGCGGGTAGGGTGTGGATGGCAGGTCAGGGCGATGTCCTGGGCCGAGGCACTGAACTCCATGGCGACGCAGTATTCCCCGATCATCTCGCTGACGCTTGGCCCCACCAGGTGTACGCCGAGGATTTCGTCGGTCCGTTCATCAGCCAGTACTTTGGCGAAACCTTCGGTCTCGTGGTTGATCTTCGCCCGGCTGTTGGCCGTGAACGGAAACTTCCCGACCTTGTAGGCACGGCCTTCAGCCTTGAGCTGTTCCTCGGTCTTGCCGACGCTGGCCAGTTCTGGACGGGTGTAGATAACGTTTGGGATCAGCTCATAGTTGACCTCGCCGGCCTTGCCGACGATCTGTTCAATGCAGACCATGGCCTCGTCTTCTGCCTTGTGGGCCAGCATCGGGCCGGATGTCACGTCGCCGATCACCCACACGCCGGGCGCTTCGGTGCGGTGGCCCTTATTGGCGAGCAGGCCGCGTTTGTCGGTGCTGAGGCCGACGTTCTCAAGCCCCAGCCCTTGGGTATACGGCCGACGGCCAATGGCGACCAGTACATAATCCGCGTCCAGGGTCTGCGTCTCGCCGCCCGCTGCAGGCTCAACCTGCAATTGCACACCGCTGGCCGAGGAAGTGGCGCCGGTGACTTTGGAACTCAGTTTGAACTGGATGCCTTGTTTGCCCAGGGCCCGTTGCAAGGTCTTGCCGGCCTCGCCATCCACACCAGGACAGACACGATCGAGGTATTCCACCACCGTAACCTGGGCGCCCAGGCGCCGCCAGACCGAACCCAATTCGAGGCCGATGACGCCCGCGCCGATCACCACCAGGTGACGCGGCACGTCACTTAGGGACAACGCACCGGTGGAGAGTCGAGGATGCGCTGGTTATCGATCTCCACACCCGGCAGGGGAGTGGGCTCGGAACCGGTGGCGATGACGATGTCCTTGGCGCTCAGTGTGGTCTTGCCACCGTCTTCACCGGTGACCGTCACTTTGCCGGGCCCGTCGATATGGCCCCAGCCCTTGATCCATTCGACCTTGTTCTTGCGAAACAGAAACTCGATACCCTTGGTCAGGCCCGCCACGCTCTCATCTTTCTGCCTCATCATTTGTGCAAGGTTGAGGGTGGGGCTGACGTCGATGCCCAGATTGGCGAATTGCGTTCCCATGGCCGCTTCATACAGCTCCGAAGCATGGAGCAACGCTTTGGAGGGCATGCAACCGACGTTCAGGCAGGTGCCGCCCAAGGTGGCTCGGCCCTCGACACAGGCGGCCTTCAAGCCTAACTGCCCAGCGCGAATCGCTGCGTTATACCCACCGGGGCCGCCGCCCAGGATGATTACATCGTAATTGCTCATTGCTCCACTCCCGCTCGGCTTGAGAAAATTATGAGCGTAATGTGTGCGTTTTCGAATACCTCGGTCAAGGGCCAGGGTTGAGATGGGTTGGTTGCTGAGTTTGGTTCCACGTGGAACAAATGGTTTTTTCAGGGTGCCGGTCTTTTGTTGGCTGGCCTTATTCAGGTCAAACACACCCCAGAGATTTAAATGCTGAAAATGACCCATAGAAGGAGGAGTGGGGTACCGCGATAGAAAAAGGCTATAAATTCGATAGCCGGCTATTTTTCTAGGATGGTCTAACCTCATTTCAGACGTCTGAAACAAGGGGGATACCTCATGCTCGCGCAACTTCCACCGGCCTTACAGAATCTGCATTTACCGCTTCGGCTGCGGCTCTGGGACGGCCATGAATTTACGTTGGGTGCCGATCCCAGCGTTACGATCGTGGTCAAGGACCCACAAATGGTCGCGCAATTCACCCACCCCAGCCTGAGTGCGCTGGGGGCGGCGTTTGTAGAGGGCAAGCTGGAACTCGAAGGTTCGATCAACGAAGTCATTCGCGTCTGCGATGAACTGAGTCAGGCACTGGTGGAGGACGATGGCGCGAATCAACCGGTGCGTTCAGTTCACGATAAGGAAACCGACGCCAAGGCAATTTCCTATCATTACGACCTCTCCAACGCGTTCTATCAGCTATGGCTCGACAGTGACATGGCTTATTCCTGTGCCTATTTCGAGACCGGCAGCGAAACCCTTGAGCAAGCCCAGCAAGCCAAGTTCCGCCACTTGTGTCGAAAGCTGCGTCTGCAGCCTGGTGATTATCTGCTGGATGTGGGTTGTGGATGGGGTGGTTTGGCCCGCTACGCGGCCCAGGAGTTCGGCGTCAGGGTCTTCGGCATTACTCTCAGCCAGGCGCAACTGACCCTCGCTCGGGAGCGGGTCAAGGCGCAGGGGCTGGAGGATCAAGTGGAGTTGCAGTTGCTCGACTACCGGGACCTGCCCCAGGACGGCCGCTTCGATAAGGTGATCAGCGTCGGCATGTTCGAGCACGTCGGCCACGCCAACCTTCAGCAGTACTGCAAAACACTATTCGGTGCGGTTCGCGAGGGTGGCTTGGTGATGAACCATGGCATCACCGCCAAGCACATTGACGGTCGCCCGGTCGGACGGGGCGCGGGTGAATTCATTGAGAAATATGTGTTCCCCAATGGCGAGCTGCCGCATCTGTCGATGATTTCTGCCCAGATCAGCGAAGCGGGGTTGGAGATTGTCGACGTGGAAAGCCTGCGTATGCATTACGCTCGCACGCTCGATCATTGGAGTGAGCGACTGGAAGATAACCTTGAGGCGGCCGCCAAAGAAGTGCCGGAGCAAGCGTTACGGATCTGGCGCCTTTATCTGGCCGGATGCGCCTACGCATTCGCCAAGGGCTGGATCAATTTGCACCAGATCCTGGCAGTGAAAACACATGCCGATGGCAGCCATGAGTTGCCTTGGACTCGCGATGACATCTACACCCCTTGACCAGATGTCAGCCGCTTAGAGTATCGGGGAAATAAGCCGGGCGATCCGCATGCCGATCTTCTGCAGGCGGTGGGTCTCCCGGCTTTCCTGTTTGTCGATTTCCAGCGCTTGGGCGAAGTCGTTCTCGAGCATCTGCTCGACCTCAGTGGCGAACAAGATATCCACGGTCAGTAACATCACCTCGAAATTGAGCCGGAACGAACGATTGTCCAGGTTGGCGCTGCCGATGGCGCTGGTTTCACGGTCAATTAGCACGACTTTCTGATGCAGAAAACCCGGCTCATAACGAAACACCCGTACCCCGGCCCGTACTGCTTCGAACGCGTACAGGCTCGACGCCGCGTAGACGACCTTATGGTCCGGTCGTGAAGGCAGCAAGATGCGCACGTCCACCTCACGCAATACCGCCAGACGCAACGCAGCGAATACCGCTTCGTCAGGGATGAAGTATGGCGTGGTGATCCAGACTCGCTCGCTGGCCGCATGGATCGCCTCGACAAAAAACAATGAGCAGGTTTCGTAGGCGTCGGCCGGGCCGCTGGCCAGCAACTGGCAAAGCACACCGTCGTCAGGGTACGTGTCCGGCAGGATAAGCGGTGGCAATGAACGGTCCGCCCAGAACCAGTCTTCGGCAAACGACTCTTGCATGCTCGCCACGACGGGCCCGCGTACTTCCACATGGGTATCGCGCCACGGCGCCAAGGGCGGCTTTTCACCCATGTATTCATCGCCCACGTTATGCCCGCCGACAAAGCCCAAGACGCCGTCCACCGCGACGATTTTGCGGTGGTTGCGAAAGTTGACCTGGAATCGGTTGAGCCAGCCGCTACGGGTGGCGAACGCTTTGACATGGACGCCGCCATCGCGCAGCGCCTGGACGTAGCGGTGGGGCAGGGAATGGCTGCCAATGCGGTCGTACAGGAGATACACCGCGACACCTTCGGCGGCTTTCTTCAAGAGCAGCGTTTTCAGACGTTGACCGAGGCGGTCGTCGTGGATGATGAAAAACTGAATCAGCACAGCTTGGCGGGCGTTATCAATGGCCTCGAAAATCGCCTCGAATGTGGCAAAGCCATTGATGAGCAATCGTACCTGGTTGTTCGCCAGGCACGGCGTGCGCCCCAGCTTGGGCATCGCCCGTAGCGAGGCGTAGGCCTGAGAGGCGCGGGCGGTGAGGGCTTCTTCTACCCATGGCCGCCAGTTCAGCTCGGAGACGGCTTTGCGCATTTCTTCGTTGGCTTGCCGGCGCGCCTTGATATAGCCGTCGAACGTACTACGGCCGAAAACCAGGTAGGGAATCAACGTCAGGTAGGGGATAAATACCAACGACAGGGCCCAGGCGATGGAACCCTGAGCGGTCCGTACCGTCAGCACCGCGTGAACGGCAGCGATGGAACCCAAAGTGTGAAGCAGTGCGATCAGGTAACCGAAAACATGCGGGCCGAAGTAATCCATGGGGCAGCCTTGCTCCTGAAGTTTCAATGCTTAACAGACCATGTTCCACGGCGGATGTCGCTATTTAATTCACGCCTGTCGAGCCTGAACCGAAGCTTGTAGGCGACGTCTAACGGCCACCTGTCCTCTGGAGTGCTTGTGATGAAAGTTTGTCTGCTGGGTTTGGCCCTGACGGTGGGTTTGTCGGTTTCTGTGGCGGCTCAGGCGCAGATGCTTCAACCAGGTTTATGGGAACTGACTACAAGCAATATGAAGGTCGACAACCAGAATCTGCCGGACCTGCAATTGATTCTTGGCCAACTGCAAAACCAGATAACCCCAGAACAACGGGCGATGCTGGAAAAGCAGGGCATCACCATGGGCGGAAAGGGTATTCGGGTATGCCTGACTCCGGAGCAGGTCCAGACCAATGATATTCCGCTGCAAGATCCGCAATCTGGGTGCAAGCAGCAGATCACCGATCGCACCGGTAATCAGTGGAAGTTTCGTTTCAGTTGTCCGAAGGCCCAAGGCAATGGGGTCGCGACATTCCAGAGCGATCGGGAATTCACTACGACGGTAAACGGCACGTTCAACGCCACCGGTATTCAGCAGAACGGCAGCCTGGACACTCGCGCCGTGTGGTTGGGGCAGGATTGCGGAACGGTCAAGCCGCGGGCTTGAATCCCCTTCTGGTGTATATCGTTGGGTTGATCTGTGGCAGCAGGGCTCGTGCGCATTGCGAGCAAGCTTTGCTGCCACAGAAGTTTGTTCAACGGCGCTGGCAAATCATGGCCGGCTCAACGCGTCGTACAAAGTATTCAGGTTGTACTCAAACAGACCGATGAAGGTACTGGCCGGTCCGCTGGCCGCGAGCGCATCGGAGTACAGCGTGCCGCCGATGTGCGCACCGCTTTCAGCCGCTATCTGCTTGAGCAGGCGCGCGTCCTTGATGTTCTCCATGAACACGGCTTTTACTTTCGCTTTGCGTATCTGGGTAATCAGCGCCGCGACGTCCGCGGCCGAGGGCTCCCGTTCAGTGGACAGACCCTGCGGCGCCATAAACTCAATGCCATAGGCCTGGCCCAGATAACCGAAAGCATCGTGGGACGTCACAATCTTGCGGTTTCCTGGTGGCAACGCTGCGAGCTTCGCCTTGGCTTCGGCGAGCAGTGCATAGATCTTTTTCAGATACGCCTGACTGTTGCGTTCGTAGTCGGCCTTGTTGGTCGGGTCGGCGGTTTCCAGCGCCTTGGTGATGTTCCTGACGAACAACTCGGCGTTTGCCAGGTTATGCCAGGCATGCGGGTCGGGGACGGTCTCACCCTCTTCATCCAGCGAACGAGGAATAACGCCGCGGCTGGCGCTGATCACTGGTGCGCTGGTTTCGGTACTGGTGACTAGGCGATCCAGCCACGGTTCAAAACCCAGACCATTCTTGATGATCAGTTTGGCGCTGAGCAACGCCTTGGCGTCGTCCGGCGAGGGTTCGTAGGTGTGTGCATCAGCGTCAGGTCCGACCAGGTTGGTGATCTGGATATGCTCGCCGCCGACCTCTTGGGTCATGTCGGAAAGGATGCTGAAGCTGGTCACCACCTGGAGCTTTTCGGCGGCAGATGTGGACAAGGACAGCATCAGACTGAACAGCACGAGCAGAACGCGCATGGGGAAACACCTCATTGGGATGTGAGTAAAGGCGGGCGGCGCAGCAAACCGTGCATCGGACCGAATACCACGGACAGCAGATAAAACGCGCCTGCCACCAGTACGATGGCCGGCCCGCTGGGTAGCGAGAAGTGGAATGACAACAGCAGGCCGAGCCACACCGATAGAGATCCAAGCAGCGCCGCGACTCCCATCAGAACCGGCAAGCGGCGGCTCCAGAATCGTGAAGCAGCAGCAGGCAACATCATCAGGCCTACCACCATCAGCGCGCCGATCGCCTGGAAGCCGATGACCAGGTTCAACACGACCAGGGTCAGAAACACGCCATGGGCCAAAGGGCCTAGCCGGCTGACGGTTTGCAGGAAAAGAGGATCCAGGGTGTCTAGCAACAGCGGTCGGTAAATCAGTGCCATCGCGACCAGGCTGATCCCCGAAACCCAGAGCATGCCGGTGAGCGTCGGGCCATCTACCGCCAGTGCGGAGCCGAACAACAGGTGAAGCAAGTCCAGGCGTTTGCCGGCCATACCGAGAATCAGCACGCCGGCGGCCAGGGAAATGGGATATATCGCCGCCAGGCTGGCGTCTTCCCGCAGGCCGGTGCGACGGGTAATCCAGGCGGCCAACCCGGCCATGCTCAAGCCTGCACCGAGGCCGCCCAGCGTCAGGGCTGGCAAGCTCAGCCCGGCGAACCAGAAACCCAGGGCTGCTCCGGGCAAGATGCCGTGAGCAACGGCGTCGCCGATCAGACTCATCCGTCGCAGAATCAAAAACACTCCAAGCGGTGCCGTGCTGCACGCCAATACCAGGCCGCCCAGTAGTGCCCGGCGCATGAAGACAAATTCCTGAAAGGGTAGCCAGAGGTGGGTGGCCGTGAGCATCAGGCCACCTGCGTGAGGGGTTGTTGGGTAATCAAATCGACACTGCGGCCCAGCGTGCAGCCGGCCTGGCTGACCAGTAATGTATGGGGAATATGTTGGCGCACCGCAGCGAGGTCATGACAAACCACCACCAGGGTGCGGCCTTCGGCGTGCCAGCCATGAAGGTGCTTCCACAATAGCGCCTGACCTTGCTCGTCGAGGGCAGCGTGGGGTTCGTCGAGCAACAGTAGCGGTGCGTCGGTCAGACTCAAGCGGGCGAGAAGGGCGCGTTGCAGCTCGCCTCCCGACAGCGCCATCAACGAGCGGTGCTCCAGGCCATCCAAAGCCCAGTCTTGCAGTACGGCGTTCAATCGATGGCGGCGCATCGCTGGCGTGTGCCTGCTACCCCAGAATCCCGCCGCCACTAGTTCTTGCAAGCTGATTGGAAATTGCCGGTCCAGATGTTGCTGTTGCGCCAGAAACGAGACGCTGCCGCGACGTGGGACATCCAGCGTGACTGTACCGGATAAAGGTTTTTGCAGACCGGCCAGCACTTTCAGCAGGCTGCTTTTACCTGAACCGTTGGCACCGACGATGGCCGTCAGGCTCCCCGCCGGCCGTTCTATATTCAACGGCGGCGTGAGGGGGTGGCCGGGGGCGCCCCAGCGTAAGGCCTGGCAACGAATCACAGTGCCTCCCTGACCCAACGGCTTTGCGCCACGGCGTCATGGGCATGCAGACTTTCGGCGTGAACCACTCGCACATCGAGGGAGGCGATGTCGGGTGATCGCCTCAAAGCCATGCTTAACCGCCTAGCGGCGTCTTCACAGAACATCAGGTTTTGACCGTTGGCGAGCGCGAAGGCTTGTTCGTCTGCCCGTTTCACGGCGGTTTGTACGGCTGTGCCGAGGGCTGCTTCGGCTTCGTTGATGAACGACAGCAGTGGCAACTCGTCGACACTGGCGTTCAGCTTCACATTCACGGTGGCCGTGCTGCGTTGACTGTGGGGCGTGGCGACGATGCCTTGTGATGAGCCTAGCCAAGCCAGGATCCCGGCGTGGTCGAGCGCTTTATTGGCAAAGTCGTCTACAAATTGCTGCTGGATTAATTGACGAGCGAGTGCGGCCGAGCAAGGGCAGGTAGACGAATAGGGAATCTGGATGTTCAGTTCCACGTGGAACACATCATTTTTTAGCTGGGCTTCGATATTGATTGGATAACGCTTCCAGCCAGCCAATGGGCTGACTAGCGCTGGACGCTTGAGCAGCAGATCGGTGCGAATGCCCAGCGAGGCAGCGTGGGATAGGCCTGCGTGACTGTCGAGGAATTGCTGCAGGATCCGGCGCAACAGCCTGGGAGATAGCGCGGTGTTTTCGAGCACCTCGAGTGCCAAGTACAAGCGTGACATATGAATGCCACGGGCTTCACCGTCGTCAAGGCTGACACCGGCATCGGCGATCGCGTTGAGACGCTGACCGTCGATCAATACGGGTACCGCGATGCCGCACATGCCTACCCAATCGAGGGGCAGGGCCTGGCGCGAAGCCTGCGCAGCAACGTCCGGCAGAGTTAACGCATTCATATTCAAGGTCCGTCATAGGCACAAAGCGCACGTTATACTATAACGATATGTGCCGCGAGCACTATTACATGAACGCAGTTTCATTTTGCTCGGGGATGGCTTTCGAACCGTTCCACGTGAAACATCAGCGTGGTGCATCCTGGCAACCGCTTATGCGTCCGCACAAAAATTTCCCAGTGCTACCACCCGAGCTTGAGAAACGATTGATTGTCGTCCAGCCCACGCGCCGGCTGTACCCAACCCAGCTCTCTCCGTCAGAAGCTATCCCGGTAAAGAACGTCAGCTGGCCGTAACGACTAGTGGTTTGCACCCAATAGCGGCGGCCAGTCACTTCAAATCCACGCAGGTAAAGGGTGTTTCCGGCCGTCATGACACTGTAGGCATTGCCTTGCCCATCAACACAAGCCAGTAAATTCGCGCTGCGAGTGCAGTTCGCCAACATAGGGCTTTGGGCTGAGGCTTCCAGCGCCAACAGCAGCATCGGGCTTGCGAATACGAATTTCAGAAAATTGAGCATGTTTTTTATTTCGGACCGGTTGAGCAGCGGAGACTGGTTAAACTCTGTTGTTATACTATAACATTAAAAACGCATAGATCCTGAACCGAACCCAAGCCTGAAGAAAAGAGCCGCGACATGCGTTCAACCGCGTCAGCGCGGCCCGAAGATGAGGATATACCCGGTGCCCAATCGTCTCCCTGTAACCGTGCTGTCCGGATTTCTCGGCGCCGGTAAAAGCACATTGCTCAATTACGTCCTGCGTAATCGCGACAACCTGCGCGTTGCTGTGATCGTCAACGATATGAGCGAGATCAACATCGATGGCAGCGAAGTCCAGCGAGATGTCACCCTAAGCCGGGCTGAAGAGAAACTGGTAGAGATGAGTAACGGCTGCATTTGCTGCACGTTGCGTGAAGACCTGCTGGAAGAGGTAGGCCAGCTCGCCAGGGAAGGCCGCTTCGACTATCTGCTGATCGAGTCCACGGGTATTTCCGAACCCTTGCCGGTGGCGGAAACCTTCACTTTTCGTGATGAACAAGGCCGCAGTCTGGCTGATGTGGCGCGGCTCGACACGATGGTGACGGTGGTCGATGGCGTAAATTTCCTGCTGGATTTCCAGGCTGCCGAAAGCCTCGCTTCACGAGGCGAAACCCTGGGGGAGGAGGATGAGCGTTCTATCACGGATCTGCTGATTGAGCAGATCGAGTTCGCCGATGTGATTCTGATCAGCAAAATCGACTTGATCGGCCGTCACGAACGGGAGGAGTTGATCGCGATTCTGGAACGGCTCAACGCCCAGGCGCATATTATTCCCATGGTCATGGGCCAAGTACCGTTGGAGAAGATCCTCGACACAGGGCTTTTCGACTTTGAACGCGCGGCTCAAGCACCGGGCTGGCTGCAGGAGCTGCGCGGTGAACACGTGCCCGAAACCGAAGAATATGGCATCGCTTCGGCAGCATACCGGGCGCGCCGGCCATTCCATCCCCAGCGCTTTTTCAATTTTATCGACCGTCCGTGGACCAATGGCAAGCTGCTGCGCTCCAAGGGCTTCTTCTGGCTGGCCAGCAAACATGAGGAAGCGGGCAGTTGGTCCCAGGCCGGTGGCTTGATGCGGCATGGATTCGCCGGGCGCTGGTGGCGGTTTGTGCCGAAAAGCCAGTGGCCGCAAGATGAAGAAAGTACCGCAGCCATCCTGAAAAACTGGCTTCCCGCCACTGGTGACTGCCGGCAGGAGCTAGTATTCATCGGCCAGAATATCGACTTCACGCAACTGACCGCCGAACTGGACGCTTGCCTGCTCAGCGACGCGGAAATGGCCCTGGGTGTCGACAGTTGGCGTTTGCTGCCGGACCCGTTCGGCTCCTGGCATGACGAGGTCGCAGCGTGATGCTGGCGCCCAGTCAGAAGCGGGAAGTGCAGGTACGCCAGGCTCAGGGCGATACCCCGCGGATCCTGACGCAAATTCTGGACGACGATACCAATCTAACGGTCTGGCAACGTCAGCTACCGGCGCACATCAGCGATTTTGCGGCAATGGTGCTTTCCATGGATCAGCCCCTGGCCGAATCGCTGGTGATCGATCTACCGCAGGAGGACGCTCAACCGGCCCTGGAAGGTCTCGCCGCAGGCTTTCGCGATCTGCATGGCTATGAAGGCTTCATCGCTGATGTCTCCTGGCTGGTCAGTGCGTTTGCCTGTCTGCTAGGTGCCAGACGTGTCGGCCTGCGCCTGCGAACGCTGGATAAGGCTATGTGCCCGCGCTTTCACGTCGACCATGTGCCGGTACGGCTGATTACCACATACGCCGGCGTTGGCAGCCAGTGGCTAAAAGAAGGCGCAATGGATCGTCGACGCCTGGCGCAACCCGAGGCTGAGCCGGGTGATCCGCGTGCGGTTCAGCAGCTTGCCTGCGGCGATGTGGCGCTGCTCAAAGGCGAGAAGTGGCACGGTAATGAGGGCATGGGCCTGATCCATCGCTCGCCGCAGCTGACGCCGGGGCAGCGTCGATTGATCCTTACTCTGGATTGGCTCGCCTAAGGTTTGAGCCAGTTGCCCTGGCTTTTTCCTTCACAAAACGGCTGCAGATAGGCTGCATCGGTGGCCACGCCGTAATAGTGAATATCCTGGCGGTAAGGCATATTGGCGACTTGGGCGTTGCTGCAGATGCCAAACGCGCCACCAGGGCATTGATCGACGTACTGTACCTCGACTTTTTGTCCGGCAAGGTTTGGCTGGCAGAAGCCGTCGGCGAACAGTTTCTGCGGAATATTGCGGTTCTGCTGGCAGACTTTTACATCGAGCCGTTCTGCCTGGCTATGCACGACACAAGCCTGGGCCAGCGCCTGGTTCGACGTCAGCGCCAATAACAAACAGCCGATTAACCGCATATTCACCTCCATCGAAAGCCGCCGATTATGCTGCAGAACATCCCCACCCACGTCATCGCAGGCCCTTTGGGTGCTGGCAAGACCAGTCTGATCAAGCAATTGCTGGCGCAGCGCCCGGCGAATGAGCGCTGGGCGGTGCTGATCAACGAGTTTGGTCAAATCGGCCTGGACGCGGCGTTACTGACCCAGACTGCCGATGGTATCGCACTGGGCGAAGTGGCCGGGGGGTGTTTGTGTTGCGTCAACGGCGCGCCATTTCAGATCGGCCTCGCTCGGTTACTGCGCAAGGCGCGCCCGGATCGACTGTTTATCGAGCCCTCCGGGCTGGGTCATCCGGCGCAGCTGATGCGGCAACTGAACGAAGCGCCATGGCTCGGCGTGCTGGCGGTTCAGCCTTGCGTGTTGGTGCTGGATGCCCGCGCGATGGCGGATGGCACGCCGTTGCCCGATGCGCAGCGACAAACCCTGGACAATGCCGGGTTGCTGGTGCTGAACAAATCCGAACACCTGAGCGAAACCGAACGCCTCGCCGTTGCTGCGCAACTGCCAGAGATTGCGCTGTACTGGACCCGACAGGCAGCGTTGCCGATCAATCGACTGCCAGGTCTTGCGGCTCGCGGAAGCGGGGTTGTGGATAACGTGAATCTACCCAAGGGCGTGGGACAGATGTCGGCCGTCTGGAGCGACCCGACATCGCCCATCTGCCTGCATCAGCGACAGGACGGCGGCTGGAGTATTGGCTGGCGCTGGCATCCGAGTCAGCGACTGGACACGGTGACACTGACGCGCTGGCTGCAAGGCTGGGGCTGGAAACGGGCGAAGATGGTTATCCACAGCGCCGATGGCTGGGTTTCAGCCAATGCGCTGGAGGGCGCGACGCTGCAGTGGCAGGCCAGCGAGTGGCGCCAGGACTCACGGATCGAATTGATTTTTGGTGAACCTCAAGACGTGGCAGCGCTACAAGCCGGTCTGGCGAATTGTCGGTGCCCGTGAGTCAGCCTTGCTTCAAGGCTTCCACTTGTTATGTTCCTGGCGCCACTGACTCAATTCGATGACTTCGGCCCTGGGCCTGGTCTGGACCGGTTCGATCGGTGTCGGCGCTGCCTCTTCGAACGGCATTGGGTAGGGCGCCAGCTCGATTTGCGCGCTGTGAGCCCCGAACTGGGTAATGGTGCCCGAATGGCGCGATTCACCCGTGACGGTGAATTCGAAGTTATAGATACGGGCCAGGCGCCGGCGTCCGCTGGCGTCTTTGACGAACCCGATTTTTTTCAGCGCCACGTTGCCGTCCAGCAGCTCGATCTTGAGGTTGGCGCAATGTTGCATGACCCTCGCCAACGCCCGTTCGCGCAAGCCATGGTTGTGCCACAGCCAGGCGCCGGCGGTGGCCAATAGCATCAGCACGAAAATATTTCCAAGGGTCAGCATGAACGAAGTGCTCCTACAAGTTGCTGTCAGCTTAACTGTGTCCCCGGTCTGTCGTACAGGTTGCGTTTAGTCGCATACTGCGCGGCTTGAATTTCATTCGTTTTACGGACACATCCCGCATGAAACGTACCCCTCATCTGCTTGCCATCCAGTCCCATGTGGTGTTTGGTCACGCCGGTAACAGCGCTTCAGTCTTTCCGATGCAACGGGTTGGGGTGAACGTCTGGCCGCTCAACACCGTGCAATTTTCCAATCACACTCAGTACGGACAGTGGACCGGCGACGTGCTTGCCTCTGAGCAGATACCGGCATTGGTGGAGGGCATCGCAGCAATCGGCGAGCTGGGCAATTGTGATGCGGTGCTCTCCGGTTACCTGGGCAGCGCCGCCCAAGGACGGGCGATTCTGGCCGGGGTGACGCGGATCAAGGCGTGCAATCCCAAGGCGATCTATTTGTGTGATCCGGTCATGGGGCATCCGGAGAAGGGTTGCATCGTGGCGCCCGAGGTGAGCGATTTCCTTTTGGAAGAAGCTGCTTGCGTGGCGGACATCATGTGCCCGAACCAACTGGAGCTGGACAGTTTTTCGGGACGCAAGGCGCAGTCGCTGTTGGACTGCCTGGCCATGGCCCGTTCGCTGTTGGCCCGCGGGCCCAAGGCCGTGCTGGTCAAGCATCTGGCCTATCCCGGCAAGCCGCAGGACAGCTTCGAAATGTTGTTGGTGACCGCCGACGGTAGCTGGCATCTGCGCCGGCCGTTACTGGCTTTCCCTCGCCAGCCGGTGGGCGTGGGCGATCTGACGTCGGGGCTGTTCCTGGCGCGGGTGTTGCTGGGGGACAGCCTGGTGGCGGCGCTCGAATTCACTGCTGCAGCCGTGCATGAAGTACTGCTGGAAACCCAGGCGTGTGCCAGTTACGAGTTGGAACTGGTACGCGCCCAGGACCGGATTGTCCATCCTCGGGTAAGGTTCGAGGCGGTTCCGATTACTCTCTGATCAACGTGAATCGCTGCGGGAACGACCTTGCTCGTGACGGGCGCGCTCGGTCTATCGGTTAAGGCCCGTCCGCCTTGATTGCCTGATACCGCCTCTCCAGCTCCTGGCGAATCTGCCGACGCTGCTGGGCTTGTTCGTAACGGCGTTTTGCTTCGCTGTTCTGCGGTTGCAATGGCGGGACGGCGGCGGGTTTTCTCTGGTCGTCCACCGCAACCATGGTGAAGAAGCAGCTGTTGGTGTGGCGCACCGAGCGTTCACGAATGTTTTCCGTCACGACCTTGATGCCCACTTCCATTGACGTGTTACCGGTGTAATTCACCGACGCCAGAAACGTCACCAGTTCGCCGACATGAATCGGCTCGCGAAAAATCACCTGGTCAACCGACAGCGTCACTACATAGCGTCCGGCGTAACGGCTGGCGCAGGCGTAGGCGACTTCGTCGAGGTATTTGAGCAAGGTGCCGCCGTGGACATTGCCAGAGAAGTTGGCCATATCGGGGGTCATCAACACCGTCATCGACAGCTGGGCGTTTCCGGGTTCCATAACGTACTCACGGTTCAAGGCAGCAATTTCGGGGAGGGCACCTCTGCGGGTGCTGGAAGGTTTTTCAAACCACCGATATCGGGACGCTGCGCCTGTGGTTGCCGTCACGCCCCGGCGGATCTGTTTCCATATATTGCACTGTCTTTTTGTCGGAAGTCGCGGTGTTACCCTTCAAAAGCCCCTTGCGGGGGTATTTCCTACAAAGGAAACGGACTTATCCAGCTCTGTGATGGGTCATTTGAACAGGGAGCCCCACCATGCATGCCATCAGCTTTATTCAAGACCTGGCAATCATCATGATGGCAGCGGGGCTGGTCACCGTACTCTTTCACCGTTTCAAACAACCGGTGGTGCTGGGTTACATCGTTGCCGGCTTCATCATCGGCCCGCATACGCCGCCGTTCGGTTTCATCCACGACGAAGATACGATCAGGACCCTGGCCGAGTTGGGGGTCATCTTCCTCATGTTTTATCTGGGGCTGGAGTTCAGCCTGCGCAAGTTGTTCAAGGTGGGCGCCACGGCGTTCATCGCGGCGTTCCTCGAAATTGTCTTGATGATCTGGATCGGCTACGAAATCGGGCGCTGGTTCGACTGGAACACCATGGATTCGTTGTTCCTCGGGGCAATCCTGGCCATCTCCTCGACCACCATCATCGTCAAAGCCCTCAATGACCTGAAGATGAAGAACGAGCGCTTTGCGCAGTTGATCTTTGGGGTCTTGATCGTCGAAGACATCCTGGGCATAGGCATTATCGCCTTGCTGTCGAGTATCGCTGTCAGCGGTACGGTCAGCTCCGGCGAGGTGTTTTCCACGGTCGGAAAATTGTCGTTATTCATGATTGTCGCCCTGGTGATCGGCATTTTGCTGGTGCCGAGACTGCTGGCTTACGTGGCGAAGTTCGACAGCGACGAGATGTTGCTGATCACCGTGCTGGGCCTGTGTTTCGGCTTTTGCCTGCTGGTGGTAAAGCTGGAATACAGCATGGTATTGGGAGCGTTTCTGATCGGCGCGATCATGGCCGAGTCGCGACAGTTGCTGAAAATCGAGCGGCTGGTGGAGCCGGTGCGTGACCTGTTCAGCGCGATTTTCTTCGTGGCCATCGGCCTGATGCTCGATCCGGTCATATTGCTCCAATACGCTTGGCCGATTGCAGTGATCACCGCCGCAGTGGTGTTGGGCAAGATGCTGTCCTGCGGCCTCGGTGCCTTTATTGCTGGCAACGACGGGCGCACTTCACTGCGAGTCGGGATGGGCCTTTCACAGATCGGCGAATTTTCCTTCATCATCGCGTCGCTGGGGATGACCCTGCAGGTCACCAGCGATTTCCTTTATCCGGTAGCAGTCGCGGTTTCGGTACTGACTACTCTGCTGACGCCTTACCTGATCCGGGCCGCCGACCCTTTATCGGTCAGGCTGGCTGCCGTCATGCCACAACGGTTGTCGCGAGTGCTGGGGATGTATGGCGAGTGGCTGCGCAGCATTCAACCCCAAGGGGAGGGCGCGCTGGTGGCCGCCATGATCCGGCGGATTTTGCTGCAGGTGGGCGTCAACTTGGCGCTGGTCATCGCGATTTTTATCGCCGGTGGCTACTTTGCCGAACAGATGTCGGCTTATCTGCAAGCCTGGATCAGCGACCCGAGTTGGCAGAAAGCGCTGATCTGGGGCGGGGCGTTGTTGTTGTCGCTGCCGTTTTTGATTGCCGCGTATCGCAAGCTCAAGGCGTTGTCGATGCTGCTGGCGGAGATGGGCGTGAAGCCGGAGATGGCCGGCCGCCACACCCAGCGCGTGCGTCGGGTGATCGCCGAAGTGATCCCGATTCTCTCGCTGCTGATGATTTTCCTGCTCTTGGCAGCCTTGTCGGCCAGCATTCTGCCGACCAACAAGTTGCTCGTACTGATCGCCGTGGTAGCGACTGCCGTGGCGGCACTGCTCTGGCGCTGGTTCATTCGCCTGCATACGCGGATGCAGGTGGCTTTGCTGGAAACCCTGGACAATCACAAGGAATCATCCGGGCATTGACCGGCGGCGGGTACCCGGCGGATCAGCTCTCCAGCCAGACGTCCCG
Source organism: Pseudomonas hefeiensis (assembly GCF_030687835.1). Classification (NCBI taxonomy): domain Bacteria; kingdom Pseudomonadati; phylum Pseudomonadota; class Gammaproteobacteria; order Pseudomonadales; family Pseudomonadaceae; genus Pseudomonas; species Pseudomonas hefeiensis. Next base: position 6,377,844 of record NZ_CP117449.1, on the reverse strand, counting down.
GGCCCAGTGCCAGACCGATTCCCAGGTTTCTTCGGCAATCAGCTCTTCTTCGGCTTGCCACAGCACCACGGTCCCGTCTTCTTCGACGCAGTAATAGTCGTCGCCGTCCTGGCAGATCGGGATCAGGCTACGGTCGACACCGGCATCCCAGGCATTGGCGGCCACATCTGGCAGATAGGTGTGGGACTGCGGGTCGGTGACGGTGACGGGCTCCAGGCTGCCGTAGACGACATCGCTGACCGTCAGTAAAAACTCTCTGAACACGAATGGAATGTCGATGAACAACTGCTCTTCGATTTCCACCAGCAAGTCTTCATCAGGCAACTCAAGTGGAACCGGTACAGGTTCGTTGGCTTCACGCAGTTGTTCGATAATTTCTTCCACGTCCGGGGATCCTCTTTCTCATGGCGCGGTTTATATGGAGCGGTTTATACAGTAGCTCGCAATAGATGCAATCGCGAAATAGAAAACCCCGGCCTGGGCCGGGGTTTTATTTCAACATAAGAAACGCGAGTGAGGATCAGCTGTTCTGGCGGATACCGGCCACCAGCCAAGGCTGGTTTTCGCCTTGAGGACGTTCCATGTTCCAGCTTTCGCTGAACGCTTCGCCCTTGTCGAAGCGCGAGTCCTTCGACACACCGTTGAAGGTCAGGGTGGCGATGGTCTTGTCGGCGCGATCATCGACGCCGTCCAGTTGTACTTGCAGATTGTCGATGTAGGTCGACTGGAAGCCATCACCCAGTTCGGCCCGCTCGCGCTTGAGGAATTCCAGCAGTTGCGGGGTCACGAACTCAGAGATCTTGTCCATTTCGTTCGCATCCCAGTGTTGCTGCAGGGACATGAAATGGTTGCGCGCAGCTTCGATGAAGCGCTCTTCGTTGAACCAGGCTGGCGCGTTGATCACCGGACGAGCAGCCACGGGAGCTGCCGAACCGCCGAAGATCGAACCGCCGGCAGGCTGCTGGTCGAACGTTTCACGCTGCATCGGCGCATGACCGGCGGGAGCGAGTTGCTCCTGTTGCTTGCGACGACGGGCGGCAATGAAGCGGAAGACCAGGAAGGCGATGACCGCCATGATCAGGATGTCGAAGATCTGCATGCCCTGGAAGCCGTCGCCCATGAACATGGAGGCGAGCAGACCACCGGCGGCGATGCCGGCCAGGGGGCCGAGCCAGCGCGAAGCACCGCTGGCCTTGGTGGCGGCGCCAGCCGCACCGGCCGCGCCCGCGGTAGCCGCGGTAGAGCCGGCCGCAGAGGACGGTGCCATCTGGCTGGTCTGGTGGGTCGGGGCAGCGCCCGAGCTTTTACCACCGCCAAAGCGTTTGGCGGCATTGGCGTCGATGGCCATCGTCAGGCCGATGCACAACGCCATGGCGATGCTAAGAAAACGTTTCATATAAGGGCATTCCCATTTGTGGATAGCACGCGCGCCATGTTGCACAGGTGAACTGTTGCTGGCTAGCGACAGAGTGTTTCGGGCTTTTGCGTGACAGGTGAGGTTCAGGTTCAGCCTGCGCAAGAGGGCTTGTTCGCTTTGGGCTGTAGGAAAAGGTAATAAGTTCGGTCGGAAACTAATGAGGGATGGGAGAGATACCTGTGGGAGTAAGGCTTGCCCGTGATAGCGATCGGTCTGACGCATCTGTGTCGATTGTGCCACCGCCTCGCGGGCAAGCCTTGCTCCCACTGCAAGGTACTTCTTACGAAATCTCTAGATCGCTTCCAACTTGGCGTACCCCAGCATCAGCCACTTGCTGCCTTCACTGAAGTTCACCTGGACCCGGGCCTGGGCGCCGGCGCCTTCGAAGTTGAGGATCACCCCATCGCCGAACACCGAGTGCCGCACGGTCTGGCCGAGACTGAAGCCAGTTTCCGGGATGTCGCTGCCGCCAAACAGACTGCTGGAGCTCTGTTGCTGGCCGCCGCCGAACGGACGGCTGACGCTGTTGGACAGCCGCACTTCCTGAATCAGGCCTTTGGGCACTTCACGTACGAAGCGCGACACTTTGTTGTAGGTTTCGCTGCCGTACAGGCGCCGGGTCTCGGCATACGTCAGCACCAGGTTCTGCATGGCGCGGGTGATGCCAACGTAGGCCAGGCGCCGCTCTTCTTCCAGGCGTCCCGGTTCTTCCAGGCTCATCTTGTGCGGGAACAGGCCCTCTTCCATCCCCACCAGGAACACGTAGGGGAATTCCAGGCCCTTGGCACTGTGCAGGGTCATCAACTGGATGCTGTCTTCATGCTCGTCGGCCTGGGTGTCGCCGGCCTCCAGAGAGGCATGACCGAGGAAGGCCGACAGTGGCGAAAGTTCTTCGTCTTCCTCGGTGTTCTCGAAGTTGCGTGCGGCGCTGACCAGTTCCTCAAGGTTTTCCACTCGGGCCTGACCTTTCTCGCCCTTTTCCGCTTCGTGGTAGGCAATCAGGCCGGACTGCTCGATAACGGTCTGGGCCATCAAATGCAGCGGCATGTCGGTGCACTTGGCGGCCAGGTCTTCGATCAGGTCCATGAACGCCTTCAGCGCACCGGCAGCGCGACCGGTTACGCCTTTGTTGGTAACCAGCAGGCACATGGCTTCCCACATGGACACATGACTGTGGCGCGCATGGTCGCGAATCGCTTCGACGGTTTTCTCGCCAATGCCCCGAGTCGGTACGTTGATCACCCGCTCCAGGGCCGCGTCGTTGCCGCGCCCTTCGAGCAGGCGCAGATAGGCCATGGCGTTCTTGATTTCGGCGCGCTCGAAGAAGCGCTGGCCGCCATAGATGCGGTAGGGGATGCGTTCGCGCAACAAGGCTTCTTCCAACACCCGCGACTGGGCGTTGGAGCGATACAGGATGGCGATGTCACTGCGGGCCAGGCCAGTTTTCAGCGCGCTCTCGATGGTTTCCACCACGTAGCGGGCTTCATCGTGTTCGTTGAAGGCGGCATAGAGGTTGATCGCTTCGCCTTCGCTGCCGTCGGTCCACAGCTCCTTGCCCAGGCGCCCGGTGTTGTTGGCGATCAGGGCGTTGGCGGCTTTGAGGATGCCGGCGGTGGAGCGGTAGTTCTGTTCCAGGCGGATCACTTGGGCGTCAGGAAAGTCCGCCGAGTATTGATGAATATTCTCGATTTTGGCGCCGCGCCAGCCGTAGATCGACTGGTCGTCGTCGCCCACGACCATCAGGCTGTCGCCGCCCTTGGCCAGCAGGCGCAACCAGGCGTATTGCACGGCGTTGGTGTCCTGGAACTCGTCCACCAACACATGCCGGAAGCGCTTCTGGTAATGCGCCAGCAGGCCTGGGTGATCGCGCCACAGGTCCAGTGCGCGCAGTAGCAGTTCGGAGAAGTCGATCACGCCAGCCCGCTGGCACGCCGCCTCGTAGGCTTCGTAGATGCTGCGCATGGTCGCCAGGAACAGATCGCCGCTGGCCTGGATGTGTTGCGGACGCAGGCCTTCGTCTTTCTGGCCGTTGATGAACCACTGGGCCTGACGGGCCGGCCAGCGTTGCTCGTCCAGACCCAGCTCGCGGATCACCCGCTTGACCAGACGTTGTTGGTCGTCACTGTCTAGAATCTGGAACGTCTGGCTCAGGCCGGCTTCCTGCCAATGCGCCCGTAACAAGCGGTGCGCCAGGCCGTGGAAGGTGCCGACCCACATGCCGGCGGGGTTGATGCCCATCAGTTGCTCGATGCGATGGCGCATCTCGGCAGCAGCCTTGTTGGTGAAAGTCACCGACAGGACCGAATGGGGCGAGGCGTTCTCAACCTGGATCAACCAGGCGATACGGTGTACCAGCACTCGGGTCTTGCCGGAGCCGGCACCGGCCAGGACTAACTGTCGACCCACGGAGGCAGCTACGGCCTGGCGTTGGGCATCGTTGAGGGAGTTCAGCAGAAGGGAGAGATCATCGCGCATCAGGGCATTCTAGGGTGCGGCGGCACCTCGGGCAAACCGAGCTTTACGCCAGCCGATAAAAGACGGGTCGGTGATGACCGGCTGGTCATGGGCCACAGGCATTGGCGGCGCTCGCTTGAAGGCCATGCGACCCAATGAAATAGCGACTTTTTCAGCATTTTTATGAGCTTGGGCAGTGTGGGATGGCCGTTGCCTTGTGTATGCTCGCTGCATGTTTCGGGTTCTCCATGCTCCACTGAATAAGAACAAGAACAGTGCCTATGACCCTAAATTCCGATCTGGCGGGCCCCTGTGTGGAGCCACGGATCATCTGCAAGCAGTACGCCACGGAAATGGCGGTCGAACGCACAAGGCTGTTGTATCAGGGTTCGCTGCTGCCCACGCTGTTCATGCTCGTCAACGGCCTGGTTTGCGCCGCGTTGTTGTGGGGACCTTCGCGTCATTTTCAGGTCAGTGTGTGGCTGGTCTGGTTGCTGTCGCTGGTGGCACTGCGAGTTATTCAGGTCGCGGCCTTCGATTCGGCGATACCCAGCCGGCAGGCGCACCCGATATGGTTGCGAATGTTTTTGCTCGGCTCGGCGATGACCGGCCTGACATTGGCCGCGGCGGGCGTCGCCCTGGTTCCGACTGACAGCTTCGAGCAACAAGCCTGGGTATTCGGCCTGATAGGCGCAGCGACCCTGTCGGCCAGCGTTGCCTATGCCGTGAGCCTTCCGGCATTTTTGTCCTTTACCTTACCGTGCCTGTTGCCGGCCATCGGTTATCTCTTCTGGGGCGGTGATGAGCAGCAGCGCGGATGGGGCTGGCTCGGGCTGGTCGTACTGGTCTCACTCAGCGTGGTCGCCTGGCAGGTCAACCGGTTGATCCAAAATGGCATGCTGCGAAGGTTTCAGAATCAGGCGCTGATCGAGCATTTGCAGCAGGCTCAAGCCCGTAGTGCGCAGCTCAACGAGGCGCTTGGTCGGGAAGTTGAACAACGCCGCTGCGCCGAGGAAAAATTGCGCACAGCCCAGGTTGGGCTGGAAGCGCGCGTGGTACAGCGCAGCCTCGAGCTGGAGGCGACCAGCCAGGCTCTGAGCAAGAGCGAAGCCCGTCTTGACCTGGCACTCAAGGCCAGTGAGTTGGGGTTGTGGGACTGGAACCTGCAGACCGACGAAGTCCATCACACCCAGCTCAAGGAACTGTTCGGCCTGGAGCCTGAGTACATCACAGCGATGCTCAGTCACCTGACCCCGCGCCTGCATCCTCAAGACCTGCCCGCCCTCAAACGCGCCCTCGTAGAGCATCTTAAAGGCCGCAGTGAGGACTATCAGATCGAATACCGCGTACGTCACGGCGATGGCCATTGGGTCTGGATCGAAGACCGCGGTCGGGCCGTGGAGCGCAGCCCCAGTGGTCGAGTGCTGCGCATGGTCGGTACCCGGCGAGACATCAGCACCCGTAAAGAACTCGAGCAACAGCGCCAATTGGCTGCCACGGTTTTCGAGGCCGCCAGCGAAGGCATTGTGATTTTTGACCCGCATTACGCGCTGCTGGCGGCCAACCAGGCCTTCACGCGGGTCACCGGTTTTAATATCGATGACATGCTGGGACGCAATGTCGTTGATCTGCCATGCAGTCGTGATGCTCGCCGGCACTACCCGGTCATTCGCCAGGCGCTCAAGCAGCACGGTACCTGGCAGGGAGAGTTGGTGGAGGCTCGGGCCAATGGCGAATTGTATCCGCAATGGCTGCAACTGAACGTGGTGCGCGATGCTCGGGGAAATGTAAGCCATATCGTAGGCTTCTTCGCCGATCTTTCGGCCAGGCGCGAATCCGAAGAGCGAATGCGTTACCTGACCCATTACGACGAGCTCACGGGGCTGGCGAACCGCTCGCTGTTTCGCGAGCGCCTGCACGAAGCCCACCAGCGGGTGCGTCAGGGCGGACGACGCAGCCTGGCATTGCTGCATATCGACCTGGATCGTTTCAAACTCCTCAACGATAGCCTCGGTCATGATGTTGCCGACCAGTTGTTGCAGAAGATGGCCCGCCGCCTGATCAATGCGTTGCCCGAAGCGGACACCATCGCCCGCTTGTCCGGCGATGAGTTCGGGGTGCTGTTCGACGCCTACGGCAATCTTTCCAGCCTGGCGCGGGTGGCGACCCGATTGTCTGCCAAGCTGCGTCTGCCGCTCACTATCGAGGGCCACGAACTGGTGGTCAGTGCCTCGATCGGCATCAGCATGTTGCCGGACAACGCGCGGGAAATCTCTACGCTGGTCAGCCAGGCGAACATGGCCATGCAACATGCCAAGCACTTGGGCGGCAACAATTTCCAGTTCTATACCGACAGCCTTCAGGCCAGCACGCTTGAGCGTCTGCAATTGGAGAATCAGCTGCGCAAGGCTCTGGAAGAACAGCAATTGAAGGTTTTTTATCAGCCCAAATTATGCCTGACGACCGGTCGCCTGAATGCCGCCGAGGCGCTGGTACGCTGGGATCATCCGGTCATGGGCAGGGTCCCGCCGGGGGATTTCATCAGCCTGGCCGAAGAGACCGGGCTGATCGGGCCGATCGGCGAGTTCGTGTTGCGTCAGGCCTGTTGGCAGGCATGCCAATGGCAGCGTGAGGGGCTGGCGCCGATCAGGGTGTCGGTCAACCTGTCGGTGCATCAGTTGCGCCAGGGCAAGCTGGTCAGCCTGGTTCGGCAAGTGCTGGAAGAAACCGGTCTGGCGCCGCAATACCTGGAACTGGAGCTGACTGAAAGCCAGTTGCTCGACAGCGTTGAGCACATCATCGCGACGTTCCAGCAATTGCGCGACCTCGGGGTCAAGCTGGCGATCGATGACTTTGGCACCCGGCTATTCCTCCCTGAGCTACCTCAAGCGCATCCCGGTGGATTACGTGAAAATCGACCAAGCGTTCATTCGAGGGTTGAAGGAGGGTAGCGAAGACGCGGCCATTACCCGGGCAATCATTGCAATGGCCCATGGGTTGTCGCTCAAAGTGGTGGCCGAAGGCGTCGAACGGCCAGAGCAGCTCGAATTTCTCAAAGCCGAACAATGTGATGAGGTTCAGGGCTACCTCATCAGCCGTCCGGTTGAGGCCGAAGGCTTGGCTGCATTGTTATGGGCTAATAAAGATGATTTATAGCGCGCTGTTGCTACATGGCGTGCATGCGGCATGAAACCGGGAGATTGAGTTCGCATTGGGCGGGCAAAAAGCCAACTCTTGTAGTATAACTACAAACTTGCTACATCCCGGCACCTGCCAATAACAAGAGTCCAGTCCCTTGAACCTGTTGCAACACATCGCCCAGTCACGCCATCTGCTGCGCAAGTCGGAGCTGAAAGTCGCCGATCACGTATTGCTTGATCCTGCGGCCGTGATGCACAGCTCCATGGCCGATCTTGCCCACAGCGTAGGCATCAGCGAACCGACCATTGTGCGTTTCTGCCGAGCCATCGGTTGCTCGGGTTTTCAGGACCTGAAACTCAAGCTGGCGCAAAGTCTGGCCGCGGGTGCGAGCTTCGGTCAGTTTGCCATCCATGAAGACGATTCGGTCGCCGACTACAGCCTGAAAATCTTCGACACGACGCTGCACACGCTGATGGAGGTTCGCGAGAAACTCGATCCGGTGGCCTTGCAGAAAGCCGTCACAGCCATGTCTCAGGCTCAGCGCGTCGAGTTTTATGGCTTTGGTGCTTCGGGCGCGGTAGCGGCGGATGCCCAGCACAAGTTTTTCCGTTTGCTGCTCACGGCGGCGGCCTATTCCGACCCGCACATGCAGGCGATGTCGGCGGTCACGTTGAAACCCACTGACGTGGCGATCTGCATTTCCCAGTCGGGGCGCTCCAAAGACTTGTTGATCACCGCCAACCTGGTGCGCGAAAGCGGCGCCTCGCTGATCACCTTGTGTCCCAGCCAGACGCCACTGGCGGAGCTCTCGACGGTGAACCTGGCTATCGATGTGCATGAAGACACGGAAATCTACACGCCGCTCACCTCACGCATCGCCCATCTGGTGGTCATTGACGTGCTGGCGATGGGCGTGGCCATGGCGCGTGGCCCAAGTCTGGTCAATCACCTCAAGAGCGTGAAACGCAGCCTGCGTAGCTTGCGGCTGTCACCCAAGTCGGTGAAGGCGCTGGATGACTGACCGCTGGTCTTGAAGTTGGGGGCACAAAGGTTCATTTGTCCCGAATTCATCGTTCTGTAACGCTCGCGCCGCCAAATCGTCATCCCGCGCCTTCATCGTAAAGCTCCCGTATACGTCTTGGGAGTCTCGACATGACCCAGTCCTACGAAGAACGCAGCGCCGTCAAAACCCGTCGTCAGCAGGAAGACCAGCGCCGCATGGCGTTCCGTCGTGCCATCGAAGACCGCTGTGAGCAGCGCCAGCTGCTGGCCGAAATCAGCGAGTTTCCGGATGCAGCAGAATTCAACTATTGGCAGGCAACACCGGCGGCTTCCCGTCGAAACGACCAACCAGGCCAATGATCTGAGCACGTTCGCCGCGAACGAACGCCAGGAAGGCGTGGGCCACCGGAGACAAGCGTTTCGCCTTGGCTTGTACCAGGCACCAACTGCGGTATAGCGGCAGCTCCTCCACCGGCAGCTCGATGAGTGCGCCGGATGTCAGCTCCCGGCTCGCGGCGTGGCGTGTCAACAGCGCCACGCCCAGCCCCGCCAGCACGCATTCGCGTTGGGCCTCCGCCGACGCCACTTCCAGTGTCTGGGTGAAATGCACCCGTTTCTCCTTGAAATACTCCTCACAGGCCAGCCGCGTGCCTGACCCCGGCTCGCGCAGCAGCAGTGTATACGGCTCAAGGTCCTGCAAGCGCAGCGGGCCCATATGGCATAGCGGGTGGTCGGGCGGCGCCACGGCGACGATCGGATTATTGAGAAAAGGCAGGAATTCCAGGCCCATGTCCTGAGGCACCATGGACATGATCACCAGATCGTCCCGGTTGTCCGAGAGCCTTCGAATCACTTGGCCGCGATTGACCACCGTGAGGTTGAGGTTGACCTCCGGATGCTGGCGCTTGAAGGCGGCGAACAGGTGCGGCACGAAGTACTTGGCGCTGGATTCCACCGCCAGCTTCAGTTGGCCTTGCAGCGAGCCCTGCATGTCCGACAACTGCATGTCGAGGTTTTCCAGGCGCCCAAAGATGTCCCGGCTGGCGCGCTGAAGGGCTTCGGCGGCTTCGGTCATGTAGAGTTTTTTGCCAACGTACTCGAACAGCGGCTGGCCAATCAGCTCCTCAAGTGACCGAATCTGTAGGCTAACGGCCGGTTGTGTGAGAGACATTTCGTCGGCTGCGCGGCTGTAGGACCTCAGGTCGCACACCTCGTTGAAAATTTGCAGTTGACGCAATGTCATACGCATCAATGACTTACGCATTTTCTATAGGCTCTGGGTCGGGGCGGATGAGTCAACTATAAGTCTTTGCTTATGCGTGACCCAATAAATATTCATTTTTGTTAATCCCCAGCCAGGGCTAGTGTGGTGCTGCGACCGATTGTTACATCTGGTCACGCGTCGACCTGAACCTCCCAGGTCGTGGTATCACCGGCTCAAGGGAACCTCCAATTGATAACAAAGATCCTGATCGCCAACCGTGGTGAGATTGCCGTCCGCATCGTGCGCGCTTGCGCCGAGATGGGCATTCGCTCGGTCGCGGTCTATTCCGACGCGGACCGCCATGCGTTGCATGTCAAGCGTGCGGACGAGGCCCACAGCATCGGCGCCGATCCGCTGGCCGGCTACCTCAACCCGCGCAAACTGGTGAACCTGGCCGTGGAAACCGGCTGCGATGCGCTGCATCCCGGTTACGGTTTTCTTTCGGAAAACGCCGAGCTGGCGGACATCTGCGCCGAGCGCGGAATCAAATTCATCGGCCCGTCGGCTGAAGTCATTCGCCGCATGGGCGACAAGACCGAAGCGCGGCGCAGCATGATCAAGGCCGGCGTGCCGGTCACGCCGGGCACTGAAGGCAACGTATCGGGCATCGAAGAGGCCCTGACCGAAGGCGACCGCATTGGTTACCCGGTGATGCTCAAGGCTACGTCCGGTGGCGGCGGTCGGGGTATCCGCCGTTGCAACAGCCGCGAAGAACTCGAACAGGCTTTCCCTCGGGTCATTTCCGAAGCTACCAAGGCCTTCGGTTCGGCAGAAGTGTTCCTGGAAAAGTGCATCGTCAATCCCAAGCACATCGAAGCGCAGATCCTGGGTGACAGTTTTGGCAACGTGGTGCATCTGTTCGAGCGTGATTGCTCTATCCAGCGTCGTAACCAAAAGCTGATCGAGATCGCCCCCAGCCCGCAACTGACGCCTGAGCAACGTGCCTACATCGGTGACCTATCGGTGCGCGCCGCCAAGGCCGTGGGCTACGAAAATGCTGGCACCGTGGAGTTCCTGCTCGCCGAGGGCGAGGTGTACTTCATGGAGATGAATACCCGGGTGCAGGTGGAACACACCATCACCGAAGAAATCACCGGCATCGACATTGTTCGCGAACAGATCCGCATCGCCTCCGGGTTGCCGCTGTCGGTCAAGCAGGAAGACATCCATCACCGTGGCTTCGCGCTGCAGTTCCGGATCAACGCCGAAGACCCGAAAAACAACTTCCTGCCCAGTTTCGGCAAGATCACCCGTTACTACGCCCCCGGCGGCCCGGGCGTGCGCACCGACACAGCGATCTATACCGGCTACACCATTCCGCCATTCTACGATTCGATGTGCCTGAAACTGGTGGTCTGGGCGTTGACCTGGGAAGAGGCAATGGACCGTGGCCTGCGGGCCCTGGACGACATGCGCCTGCAGGGGGTCAAGACCACCGCGGCGTATTACCAGGAAATCCTGCGCAACCCGGAATTCCGTAGTGGCCAGTTCAATACCAGCTTCGTTGAAAGCCATCCTGAGCTGACCAACTACTCGATCAAGCGCAAACCCGAAGAGCTGGCCCTGGCCATCGCCGCCGCCATTGCCGCCCACGCAGGCCTGTAAGGAAATACAACCATGTCCAAGAAGATCTTTGTTACCGACACAATCCTGCGCGACGCCCACCAATCGCTGCTCGCCACGCGCATGCGCACCGAGGACATGCTGCCGATCTGCGACAAGCTCGACAAAGTCGGCTATTGGTCGCTGGAAGTCTGGGGCGGCGCGACATTCGACGCCTGCGTGCGCTTCCTGAAGGAAGACCCGTGGGAGCGTTTGCGCCAACTGCGCGCGGCGCTGCCCAACACTCGCCTGCAAATGCTCCTGCGCGGCCAGAACCTGCTGGGCTATCGCCATTACAGCGATGACGTGGTCAAGGCATTCGTGGCCAAGGCTGCGGTCAACGGTATCGATGTGTTCCGTATTTTCGATGCGATGAACGACGTGCGTAACCTGCGGGTCGCCATCGAGGCGGTGAAGGCCTCTGGCAAGCATGCCCAGGGCACCATCGCCTACACCACCAGCCCGGTACACACCATCGAAGCCTTCGTGGCCCAGGCCAAGCAAATGGAAGCCATGGGTTGCGACTCGGTGGCAATCAAGGACATGGCCGGCTTGCTGACCCCTTATGCCACTGGCGAGCTGGTGAAAGCGCTGAAGACCGAGCAATCGTTGCCGGTGTTCATCCATTCCCATGACACCGCTGGCCTGGCCGCGATGTGTCAGCTCAAGGCAATTGAAAACGGCGCCGATCACATCGACACCGCAATCTCCAGCTTCGCCTGGGGCACCAGCCATCCGGGCACCGAATCGATGGTTGCGGCCCTTAAGGGCAGCGAGTTCGACACCGGCCTGAACCTGGAATTGCTGCAGGAAATCGGCCTGTATTTCTATGCGGTGCGCAAGAAGTATCACCAGTTCGAAAGCGAGTTCACCGCGGTAGACACCCGGGTGCAAGTGAACCAGGTGCCGGGCGGGATGATTTCCAACCTGGCCAACCAGCTCAAAGAGCAGGGCGCGTTAAACCGTATGAACGAGGTGCTGGCTGAGATTCCGCGAGTGCGCGAAGACCTTGGCTTCCCGCCGCTGGTGACCCCGACCTCGCAGATCGTCGGCACCCAGGCGTTTTTCAACGTGCTGGCCGGTGAGCGCTACAAGACCATCACCAACGAGGTGAAGCTCTATTTGCAGGGCGGCTACGGCAAGGCTCCGGGTTCGGTGAATGAGAAGCTGCGCCGCCAGGCCATCGGCAGCGAAGACGTGATCGATGTGCGTCCGGCCGACCTGCTCAAGCCGGAAATGACCAAGCTGCGTGGCGAAATCGGCGCACTGGCCAAATCCGAAGAAGACGTACTGACCTACGCCATGTTCCCGGACATCGGACGCAAGTTCCTCGAAGAGCGCGAAGCCGGCACCCTGACCCCGGAAGTGCTGCTGCCAATCCCTGAGGCGGGCAGTGTGAGTTCGGCGGGCGGCGAAGGCGTGCCGACCGAGTTCGTCATCGACGTTCACGGCGAAACCTACCGCGTCGACATCACCGGAGTGGGCGTCAAGGCTGAAGGCAAGCGTCACTTCTACCTGTCCATCGATGGCATGCCCGAAGAGGTCGTGTTCGAACCGCTCAATGAGTTTGTCAGCGGCGGCAGCAGCAAGCGCAAGCAAGCCACTGCGCCGGGTCATGTCAGCACCACCATGCCGGGCAACATCGTCGATGTGCTGGTCAAGGAGGGCGACGTGGTGAAGGCCGGCCAAGCGGTGCTGATCACCGAAGCCATGAAGATGGAAACCGAAGTACAGGCGGCCATCGCCGGCAAGGTCACCGCGATTCATGTAGCCAAGGGCGACCGGGTCAACCCGGGCGAGATCCTGATCGAGATCGAAGGCTGAGCTAACAGCCTCGATACAACCGTTTAACCTCGGGGGGGCATGTGCTCCCCTTTTTTTTGCCTTGTCAGAACATCATTTTAGGGTTCCGCCCTGACGGCGGCTCACTTTTGAGAATCCGGAAGCCGGCCCAGGCAAAAGTAAGCAAGACGCTCATGCCCCACCACTCGGTGCCGAGCCTAGGCTCGGCATGCCTGAACGGAGGCATTACTCCGTGGGCCCACTTCACAACGCCTTCGTTCAGCCAGCGTGGTTAACGGGGCGCCGAGATCAACGTCCACCCCGAGGCGTCCTTATAGCCGACCTGGTTCTTGGTGGGATCGCATTTCTCCTGTGGGAGCGGGCTTGCTCGCGAAGGCGGTGTCACAGTCGATGAAGATGTTGGATGGGCCGGCCTCTTCGCGAGCAAGCCCGCTCCCACAGTGGTTCTGTGTTGGGTATGAATTTTGTGTCCGCTGAAGATCGAATGTGGGAGCGAGCCTGCTCGCGATGGCGGTGGTTCAGTCACATGGATGTTGTGCTTGCTGGCCTCTTCGCGAGCAAGCCCGCTCCCACAGTGGTTCTGTGTTGGGTATGAATTTTGTGTCCACTGAAGATCGAATGTGGGAGCGAGCCTGCTCGCGATGGCGGTGGTTCAGTCACATGGATGTTGTGCTTGCTGGCCTCTTCGCGAGCAAGCCCGCTCCCACAGTGGTTCTGTGTTGGGTATGAATTTTGTGTCCGCTGAAGATCGAATGTGGGAGCGAGCCTGCTCGCGATGGCGGTGGTTCAGTCACATGGATGTTGTGCTTACTGGCCTCATCGCGAGCAAGCTTTGCTCCCACAGATCTGATGGGTGTACGACCGGGATAGCCGCGCTGGGCCATGGATGGCCCTTCGCGGCGGGCCCACGAAGCAATGCCTTCGTTCAGGCACACCGAGCCTAGGCGAGGTGCCGAGTGGTGGGGCAGAAGCGCTTTGGTTACTTTCGCCTGGGCCGGCTTCCGGATTTTCGAAAGTGACCCGCCGTAAGGGCGGAACCCTGAGAAGCCGTTACCGCAGCAACGGATATACACACCGGAATAGCTTTATCGCCTCCCAGGCATTCCCCAAGCTCAGCGATTATTCAGATAAGCCTTCCCATAATGCCGCTCCATCCGCGCCTGAATCAGCTCCAGCGCAATGGACATCAACCAATAGATGATCGCCGCCGTAGTCAGCATTTCAATATAGCGGTAGCTGGAGCGACCATAGGATTGCGCCAGGAACATCACTTCCCAGACGCCCATCACCGAGATCAGGGACGAGTCCTTGAGCATGGAGATGAATTGGTTGGTGGTCGGTGGAATGATGGTGCGCATGGCCTGGGGCAGGGTGACGCGCCAGAAGATCACGGTTTCACCCATGCCCAGCGCAAGGGAGGCTTCGCGCTGGCCGTGGGGGACGCCAAGGATGCCGGCGCGGAAGATTTCGCTCAGGTAGGCGCCGTAGTTCAGCGACAGGGCGATGATCCCGGCGGCAATCGCGCCCGGGACCAGCCCCAGTTGTGGCAGGCCCAGATAGATCAGCAGAATCTGGATCAGCAGCGGCGTGCCGCGAAAGAATGACGCGTAGAAACTGGCAATGCCGAAGGCTACCGCGCTGCTGGACAGCCGCGCCAGGGCCGTGATGAAGCCCAGCAAGGACGAAGCGACGATCGAACACAGGCATAGAAACAGCGTCAGCGCCGCGCCCTGCAGAAAGCCGTTGGGTGCCAGGTGCATGCCCAGCAGATTTGGCAGTTTGTCCAGGATGATGGAGAACTTCAGGTCGAAGCTCAGGAAGAAACTCGCGAACAACACCAGCATGACCGCCCAGGTCAGGTACAACCGTGTGCGAAAACCGAAGATCTTTTTCAGGCGCGACTCGGCCACCGGTTGCGGTGGCCGAGCAGGGGATGGAAAGGAAGTCATTGGCTGATGTCGGCGCCGATCCATTTTTGTGAAAGCTTGCTCATGGTGCCGTCCTGTTTCAACTGGGCGAAGACTTCACGCACCTTGCTGTTCCATTCGGCGTCGCCTTTTTCAATGGCCACTGAGTTCGGTTCGGAATAGAGCGGCTCGCCCGCCAGTTTGAAACGTTTGTCTTCGCTCAGGCGCGGCTGCGCGGTCACCAGGTTGGTCAGCACCGCGTCCAGACGCACCCCGGCGCCCAGGCCCAGATCCTGGAAGGCTACGTTGTCGGTGTCGTACGGGGCGATCTGCACGTCCTCGAAGGGGTAGCTCAAACGGGTGTCTTCGGCGCCTTCGATCACCAGGTTCTTGTTCAGGTAACTCTCGTAGCTGGAGGCGCTGGTGAGGCCGACTTTCTTGCCGCTCAGGTCACTGGCGCCATGGATGCTGTCGTCCTTGGCGTTGACCACGATCACCGCTGGCGAGGCGTAATACTGAACCGGGAAATCGAACACCTCGGCGCGAGCCTTGCTTGGCGTCATGGAGCAGATGCAGATGTCATAGCGCCCGCTCCAGCGCCCGGCGGCAATCACGTCCCAGGAGGGGGTTTCCAGGCGCAGCTTCACGCCCAGTTTTTCAGCGACCGCTTTGGCAACATCCACGTCGAAGCCGTCGAGCTGGTTCTGATCGTTGAGAAATGAGAAGGGTGGATAGCTTTCCATCAGCACGCCGACCAGTTGTTTTTTTTGCTCGATGCGATCCAGCGTGGCGCCAGCGAATGCTTGCGACGAAACAGCCAGTAGAGTCAGGCCGAGGGCCAGCAGCGGTTGAAGTTTCACGAGAGATCCCAGGCTGAAAAATAAGTTGTGGTTAACCGATGGGTGCGTATTAAATAGTTATAAGAAGGACTCCGGTAGTGAGTAATTTTCATAAGCTTATGAGTGAATCGCATATGGGCGCAGCAACGATAGTCATCCTCGATGGCGGCATGGGCCGTGAACTGCAACGCCGGGGCGCCCCGTTCCGACAGCCCGAGTGGTCGGCGCTGGCCTTGAGCGAAGCACCACAGGTGGTAGAGGCCGTGCATGCGGCCTACATTGCCAGCGGCGCCAACGTGATCACCAGCAACAGCTATGCCGTGGTGCCGTTTCATATTGGCGAAGCGCGTTTCGCCGCAGAAGGCCAGGCCTTGGCCGCGCTGGCGGGTGAGTTGGCGCAACGGGCGGTACAGGCTTGCGGCAAAGCGGTGCGGGTTGCCGGGTCGCTGCCACCCTTGTTCGGCTCCTACCGGCCGGATCTGTTCGACGCTTCCCGCGCCAGCGAATTGTTGGCGCCATTGGTGACCGGCCTGGCGCCTCATGTCGACTTGTGGCTGGCCGAGACCCAAAGCTCCACGGTTGAAGCGCGGGCGATTCACGCCGGGCTGCCGAAGGACGGCAAGCCGTTCTGGCTGTCGTTCACCCTGAAAGACGAAGACACCGATGAAGTACCGCGCCTGCGTTCCGGCGAACCGGTGGCGGATGCTGCGGCTGTCGCGGCCGAACTGGGTGTCGAGGTGCTGTTGTTCAACTGCAGCCAGCCGGAAGTGATCGGCTCGGCGATTGACGCGGCGCGAGACACCTTCGAGCGCCTGGGGGTGAAAATCCACATCGGTGCTTACGCTAACGCCTTCCCGCCGCAACCGAAGGACGCGACGGCCAATGATGGGCTGGATCCGCTGCGTGAAGACCTCGATCCCCCGGGGTACCTCCAGTGGGCGGCGGACTGGCAGAAACGCGGTGCCAGTCATCTGGGCGGCTGCTGCGGGATCGGGCCGGAGCATATTGCGGTGTTGGCGCAAAAGCTGATCTGAACTTGATGAAGTAAGCCAGTGGCGAGGGAGCAAACTCCCCGCCACGACCCCATGAGATTCTGCTGACATTTCGGCTTACGTTTCTGCGTATCCCGTAGCCAAGCCTATACATATGTATGTCATTTGCGCTGAAACGGCGCGATAGGGTCCCAGTCCTACTCACAACCGGGACACCTGAATGACTGCCCCCCCTAAAAATGCACCTGGCGTGACGCCGTTTGCTGCCGGCGTACGTCTGAAACCCATCAGCCTGTTACCCCACGGTATTGGATTTCAGGCCCATGAATTCGCCGATCAATGGCTAAGTCAGTGGGGCCTTATCGGCGACGCGCAGGTACAGGTTACTTATCAAGAGGTCGAAACAGTCGATTCGGCCGCTCAAGGAAAAACCTCATCGGTGCCTCTGCGTGACGCCGTGACACGAGGTTTTTTGATCGCCCACCAAAGCAATGCTTCTTCCTCGGTCCATTCCCCGCGCGAGGGTTGGGTTTATCCTCATATAAGTCATATGTCCCTGGACTTCTCGTCACTTCTGGTCAACGGCAAAGGCCTTTCGCAAGACGTTTTGCAGCAATTGCAAACAGGCATTGCGCCCGGCTATCAGGGCATCGGGCAGCCCGTCATTACGCAGGTGGATGCCCAGGGCAATTTGCTCAGCCCCCGTGAAAAAGAACAAGTCAGCCAACTGGGGTTTCTGGATGGCAACCAAGTGAAACTGGCGCGGTTGTTCGCCGGCCTGCCAACGTTCGGCACGGTGCTCAAGAGCCTGCTGGTCAGCCGGCTCAAAGCCAGGATGCCGGAGCGCAAATTCCGCCCATCATTGCTTCAGGGCATCGATCCAGATCACTGGTACGTGAACCACTTTGCCGTGGACTCGCTCGGTGGCCGTTCGTTGACATCCTCGCAGTGTTTTACCGACGTTATGTTGGGCTGTTTAGCGACCGATACGCCTCCCACCTACTCGGTCGGCGGCGTGGGATTCTTCACCCGTCCGGATGCAGTGGAAGAGGTCGACAGCGTATTTATCAGCCCGCTGGACACAAAAACTCCAGCGATCATGGAGTCCGTGTTCTATATCGCTGAACCTGCGATCAATGACAGTTTGAAGCGTCAGTGGCGTGACGAGCTCATCGCTTTTCGCACGCACAGAAACGCTGCAGACGTGCTCGATACGTCGACAACTGAAGCGGCACTGGCTCATCTGCTGTCCCGACGATTCCTGCATCTGCTCGATTTGTACAAAGTCGATCGGGATCCGGCCATCCCGTTAACCCAAAGCGCGCGAACCCTGCAGGATGAAGAGGATCGCCTGCTGGACCTCATCACCACCCACCCGTCCAGGGCGGACAGAAGCCGTTTGCTGCGCGCGCCCGTTCCCCATGTCTATGCCGTCATGCTCGACATGGGCGCCGCGAAGCCACAGAAATGGCCCGCTGCGATGGTGATCAAACGCACGGATCAGCCTTCGCTGTTCCTGTACTCCCTGGAAGGAGGGATACAGCGCTTGCGTTCTTTCCAGGACCTGGTCAATCAAGTCAGCCCGACCTATGCAGGGCAGAAACGTGGGATCCGGGAGATTTCCGCTGAACTGTGCGGGTCTGTTTTCGCAGTGGCGGCGGATGACTTGCTGCAGAGCCAAAGCGCCGCGCTGGAGGCGGTCCTGAATGCCTCGGGAAACGAGACGCTCGATTTGGCTGCCCTTGCGCTGAAGGCTGAAGATGCGCTGGGGTTGCCCATGTTGTCGCTTGCCGGGCCGCTGGCCGTACGCCAGGAAACCCTGGTTGAGAACAACCGCCCCGATTTCTATAAAACCGCGACGCGTTCGGAGAAATCGAACTACCGCAGCCTGGAAAAGCAGGTGCTGGAGGCCGCCTATAAACTGGGCAATAGCGATATCCCGACGTTGTTGCAGTTCACCCGCCAGAAGGTCAAGCAGTACTTGCAACAGGCTGTGCACCCTGGGCTGGATCCCGATCCGGACAAGACCCTGGTCACACTTTCCTATGGCAAAGGTGCCAACCCAAGGCAGTCGCGTATCTGCAGCCTGACCCAATTGATGCTTGATAATCTGCGCCCGGCTCAATACCCGAATGCAATGAGAGACGTGCTGACCGTCTACCTTGCCGATCAAGACGGCCAGCGCATCCGTCACCCGGCCAATGGCTTCCTGATCACATTGACGGGGGGCGAGCTTGCCAGGATGGCGACGGGTATTGATGTCGGTGGTCGTTACGAAACCCGGCTCAGGGAGGCGATGAATACCCCTGAATACAAAACAGCCTGGCAGGCGGCGTACCTGGCTAACATGAAATTCAAAGGTTATGAGGCCGGGCTCAGGGGCGATGAAGTGTTCAAGGCCACCCTGCTCGATAGGGCCTTCCATCCACCGAAACCCAAGAAGTTGGTCGCTCTCTGGTTGCAGGCTGTTCTGCAAGCGCCCGGTGCCGAGATGCGTGCCCTGGTCCAGGGGCGAAGGGTGCAGGTCTATGCTCTTCTACTGGGTGGAAGCGTAGGGGGTGGAGGGCAGCATGGGACGATGGGGAGTGCGGTCAGCATTGATGGCGTCCTGGTTTTTTCCGATCAGGACGGGCCGGACATCAAGGGAACCGTGGGTGTTTATTTTCCAGACAGCCCCGACGGTAATGACTTTCATGAGTTTGCCGGCCTGGGCGAGGGGGTTGCCGGGCTTTTGCAACAAGAGCAATGGCAGGGGTATTTCCGGTCACGCATTAGCACCCTCGATCCCGAAGAGATAAAGCGCACATTGGGGCAACAACGTGGCCGTCCTTTGATCCGAGGTGCGTTGATCGCTGGCAATCTTCTTGAGGCCCTTCATCGAGCGCACGTCAACTTCCATAGCGCTTATGCCGATCACCGCTCCAACAGCAACCTGGATGTTCATCGCCAGACGTATGCCAGGCTGGTGATGATGGCGATGGAAGCAGTCATGGACCTGGCCGGCATCCTCCTGGTCCCCGGTTTCCAGCTACTCAAGAGCGCCATCAAGACGGGCTGGTTGATGGTCCGCACCGGCGCTGTTCCAGCGAACCTGACCACCTTGGCCTTTGTCCACAGAGTGGCCAATCATGGCGGGCGAGGGCTGGCCGCTGGCGTGACCGTCCCGGTGCGGGGACAGTCCTCTTTCCTGGCCGTGACGGCGCGCCAGAGCCAGGGCGAAGCATTGGCTGGCCTGCCTTTGGAAGACGCGCTTTACCGCCGTTATGCCGTGACGGATCCCTCGTTGCTACAAGGGCTGGCCGCCGATGCCCAAGGCTTTTATCGCCCCACGGTCAATAACAGCGTCACGCGCCCCGTGTACGTGCGGCAACCCGATGGGACGGTGTTCCGGGTGCACGATCATACGAAGTTGACGGCGACCGAGGCCACCCTTGTCGACCCTGCTACCGGGTTGAGTATCCGTTCCAGTGGGGTGATGAGAAGCACGGTGGCACGGATGCCCAATGGCGAGTGGCGCGCTGTAGGGTTTGGTCGGGGTGGTGGAAAGCGTCCGGCGCCGGCTGAACCAGGCCCATCGAAACCCAAGGTACCTGCCCCATCATCGGCGTCTGTTTCCGGTTTGATCCGTACGCCAGGCGTCTGGAACACTCAAGTCATGGAGCTGGTGCCGGCCATCATCACGCGCCTTGCGAGCTGGCCGCAAAACCGCAGCTTGCTGATCATCGATGAGATAACGGCAGAGCGTATTTGGTCCGTGCGCTTTACCCCGGGCGAGGTGGAAAGTGTCTATCCGATGAGCAACCACCCGGGTCAGTCGAGCACCGATATCGTCTTGAGGCGCACGACCCAGAACCACTACAGCCTGGTGCTGGGAGACCGTGTCGAGCAGATCCCTGGCGACGGTGATTGTTTTTTCAATGCCATTGCCCGAGGGCTGAATGAAGGGCAAGCGCAGGAGACTTTCTCGATGCAGGGGCTGCGTCATGCAGCGGCCGACTATGTCGATCAACACCCGGAATTGAATCAGTACATGGTGTCGCGAGCCTCCGGGGTCCGACAAGCGTTCTTTGAAAATGCCCCCTGGCTGGAAAACCTGTTGGACGAGGCGGCGTTGTCCGATCTAAGCCGGATTATCTACGGCGGTCCCAACCCGTATGGCCTGTTTCAACCGACCCAGGATTACCTGAGGCTGTACGCAAACAGCCTGGGTCGCAGGACGCTGTTTGCAGCGCGAGAGGCCGACCTGCCACCGGAGGTGCTGCAGCAAATCGGGCGTCATTTATCGCCCCGGTCCCCAGAGCAACTGATGCCGAGCAGCGCCCCTTATTACACTCGGGAGAATCAGACCCTGCGGCAATTTTTCCAGGATACGCTGCTGGGCCCCATCGAGGATTTGCACCTCACCGAACTGCTCAACAATGAATTCCTCCGGCTGTCTCAAGGCGTGATCCATATCATGCTTGAGTACGGTGTCAGGGCCCGGCAACTGACCGATCATCACCCCAGAAATCAATTGGCCTACATCAAGTTCGACCAGGCCAGGCATGGTCATCTTGATGATGACCAGCTTGAACAATTGCTCGACGGTGCCTACCTGGTGGATCGCGACGATCTGGATCAGGTGAAACTGAGATTCGAGCGTGAAACGGGCCGGGTAATCGATGACGACTCAGAACTGATGGAGCAATTCATCTATTACGACAGGGCTGAAAACACCCGTGATTTACTCATTGCCTCCCTCGCACGTTTCCCCGGTTTGTTGAGGCGGGCGAACCTCATCCTGAGGTCAGCGGTTATTTCATCCAACCTGGACGGCATGTTGCCTGTGAATGTGGTTGCAAGATGGTTGCGTAATCCGGCGCTCTCCGAGCGGCGACTGCGAGTCATCTCTGAATATGCCGATACGCGTTACAAAGAGGTGGTGAGGCAAGGCGATATCGATATCCAGTGGATGCGATTGTTTGATGACAGCAATCTGCAGAATATTGTCACCCATCAACGGGTACTGACGACGTTTTGGGAGTTCTTGGAGAGGGCGCCAGCGAAGGCTGGAGAGGCGAACCAGGCGCCTGTCATCAGATTATTCAGTGGCCCGGGGCAATTACCCTCCAATACTCGAGTGAGCATTTTGTTCAATACGCCAGATCTATGGAGCTCGCTGCAACGTCTCCCCAGGCGTCACGCGGTGCAGATCTGGGACGATCTGATTGGGCGGCAATTTAGCGATTCGGTGATTCAATTCACGCTCGAGCGCCCCGGCGTACTTCGTTCCGCGCTGGATTTTGTGCTCGCGTTAAGAGGCAACCTTCGTGCGAACCGGATTGTCAGGGAGCTGTTCAGCATCGACCAAAGCCGCGCCCAACAATATCTGAACAACTTTGATTTCCCCGTTAATCGCTTGGGGCACAGCCTTTTGGACTTTGTGACGTATCTGGAAAGCCACATGGCCGTGCCGAACTGGGCCTGGCAGTACCTGAGGCGCGGGGTGACACCCGAATCGCTCAAGACTTTTGGCGAGATGAAACCGAAACAGGTGTGACTGGCCGTGTGGGAGCGGGCTTGCTCGCGAAGGCGTCGGTACATCCAGCCTCTGTGGTGGCTGACACACTGCTTTCGCGAGCAAGCCCGCTCCCACAGGGATCAACGGCGAGCACAAGTCCTGTCGTCGACCTCTGAACCCTTGTGGGAGCGAGCCTGCTCGCAAATAGCCGGACGATCAGTCACCCATAAGCTATGCCCGACACTCCACCAACCCGCGCACCTGCCCACCCTCGCGCTGATTGTCCTCACTCAACCACTGCTCGAAGCCCGCGGCGATCACCGGCCATTCCGAATCCAGCATCGAGTACCAGGCGGTGTCGCGGTTCTGCCCCTTGACCACCATGTGCTGGCGGAACACCCCTTCAAACGTGAACCCCAACCGTTCGGCAGCATATTTGGAGCGGGCATTGCCGTTGTTGCACTTCCATTCCAGCCGGCGATAACCCAGGGCGAAAGACTCCTTGGCCAGCAGGTAAACCGCCTCGGTGCTTTTCGGTGAGCGCTGCATCGGCGCGCCGAAGGTCACATGGCCGATCTCGATGCGGCCCTGGGCCGGCACGATCGACATCAGGCTGAGAATACCCTGCACCTCGCCACTGGTGCGGTCGATCACGCTGAAGAAATAGGGATCGGTATTGGCAGCGTGATTGGCCAGCCACGCATCGAAAGCGCTGCGATCCTGGAACGGGCCGTAGGGCAAATAATCCCAGAGTTTCGGATCGGCTCCGGGCCCTTCGAGCGCTTGCCAGAGGCCATCGGCATGGCGCGCCGGATCGAGTTTTTCCAGGCGGATGAAGCGCCCCTCGAGCAACTGCGCAGACGGTGCCGGAACACCTTTCCAATCGGCGAGAGAAATCGACATGTGTGCTCCTTACAGGGCTTTGCGAAATTGAATGTAGCCTGGGCGCTCGGCGATGCGCTCGTAGAGCTGGATCGCCGTGGCGTTGGTTTCGTGGGTCAGCCAATGGACCTTGCAGCAACCATCGGCCTTGGCGCAGGTGTAGACGAATTCGATGAGCTGGCGACCGACGCCGGTGCCACGGCTGTGCTCCGTCACCAGCAGGTCTTGCAGGTAACAGGAGTTTTCGATGCTCCAGTTCGAACGGTGATAAATAAAATGCACCAGGCCCACCGCTGTGTCGCCGTTCCAGGCGAGGGCGCCGTAGGTCGGCTCGCGCTCATCGAGCAGGCGTTGCCAGGTGCTTTGGCTCACGGCCTGCGGCAGTTCGGTGTTGTAGAAACGCAAGTAGGCCTGCCACAACGGTAGCCAGGCGGCGTGGTCATCGGCGCTGACGAGGCGGATTTCGATTTGGCTCATGTTCACTCCTTCGACGATTGTTCAGGTATCAGGCGTGCGAGCGACTGGTCCTGCGGGTCCAGGCTGGCGGCGAGACCGTTGCGCACCCCGCTGATGTCTGCGGGGCTGCGGTTCTGGCTGAGTTTGCGCTTGCCTTCCAGGCGCTGGATGGGCAGGGCGAAGCCGACGATGGCCTTGAGCATGCTGTCGATGTACTGCGCCGGAGCGTCATCGATTGTCCAGGGCTGGGCGCGGCCAGCTTCGTGGCGGTCGGTCAGGGCGCCCACCAGGTTACGCAGGCGATGAGGATCGCTGAACACCTCTGCGCGGCCATAGGCGTGTACGGCCAGGTAGTTCCAGGTCGGCACAACTTTGCCGTGTTCGGCCTTGCCGGGGTAGAAACCGGGGCTGACGTAAGCGTCGCCCCCAGCAAAAATCACCAACGCTTCGGCGCCGGCTTCCAGGTCACGCCATTGTGGATTGGCCCGGGCCATGTGGCCGTAGAGGCTTCCGTTCGGACCTTGTTGCGTGTCCAGTAGCAACGGCAGATGACTGGCCTGCAAGCCGTGTTCACCTTGAGTGATCAAGACGGCCAGGCGGCAATCACCCATCATGGCATGCAGTTGAGGCAGGTCTTCGACGGCAAAGGCTTTAGGGTTGTACATGACGATTTTCCTTGGCGAATGCGAGCATCCTAGGCAGGCTATTGGTCTGTTGTAAGAGCCACTTACGGCCAATTCGATAGGTCCATTCGTGAGGGCTGTCATGCACAACGCCGTGCCGCCACTGTCGTTCAACCCCGCTGGTATCGAGCTGGACCGCCGTCAGGGGCTCAGCCGCCAGCTTTACCAGGCCTTGCGTGCCCGTGTGCTCGATGGGCGCCTGGCCAGCGGCACGCGCCTGCCGGCCAGCCGGGACCTGGCGGCGGCCTTGTCGATTTCGCGCAACAGCGTGGTGCGGGCGTACGACCAGCTCTACGCCGAGGGTTTCATCGAAGGACGGGTCGGTGACGGTACTTATGTGGCGAAACTGTCCTCGTCGGCGCTGCCGCTGAAAAACATATCCACAAAAGTATCCACAGGGTTTTCAACAGGCTTACCCACAGCCTTATCCACAGATTGGCTGGATTTACCTGTGGGTCCATCCAGTAAAGTTATCCACAGCGACGCGTTGAACCGCGTCGAAAACCACCATTTGCCCCAACCGCCCAGTGGCCCGCCGCGAGCATTCAGGGTCGGCGTGCCGGCTTTCGATCTGTTCCCTTTCGACGTCTGGGCCAAGCTGAATGCGGCTTTCTGGCGCAAGCCGGATCTGCAACAGCTGTGTTATGGCGATTCCCAAGGGGATGCGCGCTTGCGCGGGCTGATCGCTGCTTATTTGCGCAGCTCCCGGGGGCTGCACTGCACGGCTGAGCAAATTGTGATCACCAGTGGCGCGCAGCAGGGCATCAGCCTTTGTGCACAGCTGTTGGTCGACCCGGGCGACGTCGTGGCGGTGGAGAATCCCGGCTATCGCGCGGCCGGGCATGCGTTCGCCGTTGCCGGTGCCGACGTCAGAGGCGTGCCGGTGGATGGCGACGGCCTGGATTGCGCAGCGCTGGGTGCGTTGAGCCACTGTCGGCTGGCCTACGTCACACCGTCCCATCAATATCCGACCGGGGTGGTCATGAGCCTGCCCCGGCGGCTGGAACTGCTGGCCTGGGCCGAACGCAACGACGGCTGGATCGTCGAAGATGACTACGATGGCGAGTACCGCTACAGCGGCGCGCCACTGGCGCCCTTGGCTGCACTGGATCGCCAGGGGCGAGTGCTTTACGTCGGCACGTTCGGCAAAGTGGCGTTCCCGGCTCTGCGCCTGGGCTACCTGGTGCTGCCGCCTGGCCTGGTCAACGCCTTCTCTCGCCGGCGTGCCGTGGACGTGCGCCACTCCGAAGTCAGCACCCAGGCGGTGATGGCCGAGTTCATGGCCGCCGGGCATTTCCAGCGGCATATCCGGCGTATGCGCAGGGCCGCCCTGGTTCGGCGTGATGCGTTGCTGGCGGGCTGGCCCAAGGCGGTTGCGGGTGTTGGTGCACTGCCCACTGTCGTGGCCGGGCTGCATCTCACGGTCCCGGTAGAGAGCATCGAGCGCGAGCGCGAACTGATCGCCCAAGCGACGAATGTGGGTGTGGAAATCAATGGCCTGAGCAGTTATTGGTTGCCCAACACACCGACGCCGGTGCGCGCCGGGCTGGTGCTGGGGTTTGCGGCGGTGCCGCCAGCGGCGATTGGCACCGCGCTGGCGAACCTTTCGAAAGCCTGGAAACCCTGAGGGCGCGCCGCCGGGGCATCGGCGGCGGCGTTGGCTTTATGGCCGCTCTTTTGGGAAAAACACCTGCTGGGCCTGGTCCACGGCAATTTCGCTACGGTAGTGATTGATCAACTGACGCTGGCTAAAGCCCTTTGTAGAGGCCTCGGCCAACCCGAAAACCACCTGCTCCACTGTTTTCAGGCGTGCCGAAAGGAACGTACGGGCGGGCACCCAGTTCGTGGAGTAGTGAAAGTCGGCGAACCAGAGCGTTTTGCTGGTCTTTCTGTCCTTGATTTCATACCTGTCGAGGTAACCATGTAAGGGGCCCTTGACGCGCTGTCGGTTGATCCGTTTGGTGATGGAAATCCGGTTTCGGTCTTTCAGCCAGATCACGCCACTCATGGTGGGTGGGCTCTGTTTGATAATGGTCAGTACGGTTTCGAACTCCTGTTCATAGAGCGTCTTCGATTCTTTCTTGAGGCGCAGTCGCAAGGACTCGGCCGAGCGCTGCTGCGCCTCTGATGTTTCAATCGTTTCGTTGGTGACAACGCTTTGTGCCTGGTCGAGTGCCTTCCTGATCGCGATGCCGACTTTCTCCATCCTGCTGGCGTGTGCATTGAGGATCATTGCAATGCCGGCAGGTGTCCGGCCTGGCTGTTTCAGGTCTTTTTCAATTTGTGCGTTGAACGCTGCCAGCCCGTCGATCAGGGCCTGGCCTTTGCGAACGCTCGTTTCCAGCGACGGAACTGCCAGCGGGGCGGCCTCGGACATCACATGGGGCACCCATTCGCCGGTTTCCTTACGGTGGAATGAGACGATGATTTCGTCCGAGAACGGATGCTTCACATCGACCCAATCCGTTTCCTCATGCAACTGCGATAAGCGAGGCTCGCCACTGACGATGCCCCAGAAGCGTGCCCTGATGAATTTCTTCCTGGCCCGTGGACGTGGCTCATGAGGGCTTCCTGACCTTCGTCGGTTGCTTCGCTCATCGAGGGCTTGCGCCAACTGGTGCAACGCTCGCTTTCTACATTCGCCTATCTGCCTGACCAGGCGAGAGAGTTGTACAGGGCTGGCGCTGTCCTTGTATTCGCGACCCATGTAGTCGAGATGTTCCTCGATGGCGGCAAACTGTTCCGTCAGGCTGCCGAGTGCGTCGATCTGCTCATCCAGCCGGATCATGCTTCGCTCATCCACGGCGTCGCGCAGGCTTTGGAAGGCCATCGTAGCGTTGTCGACAATTCGGTTAATCTCCACCCAGCCTTCGGGCATTGTCTCGACGCTTTCGAGTGACAAACAGAGGTGACGATACATATCCAGCTGGATAAGCCGCAGATCGTCACTTTTGTAGGCCGGCATTTTTCCACGGTACTGGCGGACAAACTCAAAGCCTTCGCGCCCCATCTCCTTGAGCCTGGAGAAGCGTGTTTCCATGTAGTCCAGGCGCTCGATCATGTCGTCACCGGCGCTGATCATGCTGTTGGCAGCATCGATGTGTTGTTGCTCCAGCACCTTGACCTCGGACGTGATCATGCCCATGGCTTCGGTAATGGCAGGGGTAAAACGCTCTCGCAATACATCCATTTCTGCGAAGGTGAAATTGACCTGTGCGTTCAGGTAACCGAGGCTGACGCGAGGGTAGTCGGGCCTTGACTGGAAGACCGGCCATTCAATCAGGGTCCTCAGCGCTTTTTCGTAGTTTTCTCGCTGTGCTTGCAGGGTCGTCAGATACGCTTCGCGCTTGGTTTGCCGGGCCGCGCCGGACGCCTGGTTCATTTCCTGCGCGTCCATGGTCAGCAACTTCTGGTTCACCGGTTTCTGTTCTTCAAACTGGTTGAGTTCGGCCAGCAGCTCAACGCTGCGGCGCCGTGCCTCGGCGACGACCCTCTGCCGGGCGCCTTTTGATCCGCCGCCGCGTAAACGCAAGCGGGTATCGATCTGCCACTGGCCGTGCGTATCATGGTTCAGCGGAGGGCCGGTGCGGGCGCCATCGATGATCGAGACCTGATCGCCCTCAATGGTGACCGCGAACCATTTTCCCGCCATCTTCGCGTACCACTTCCCACCTTTCTCATAGAGGCCCTTGAGCGCGCCTTCGGTCTTGGGTTGTCCAATGGCGTCGGGGGCCGCGATGCTGAAGCTATCCAGGAGATTGGCGCGCTTGCTCGATCTGCCGATCAAGGCGCCGCTGGTGTGAATGACCTCGTAGTGCTCTTGCGGCAGCTCTGTCTGGGTGAGCGGCGCGAGTGTTTCGATAATGAGCTTGGGTTTGGGCACTGCCGGGATTTGTGAAGGGGCAATCTCCGGGGCCTCTGTCGGACGGTTACCTTTGGCGGCCCTGGTGCGGTCAATGACGTAATGGATAATCCCCAAGGAAACGTTCAACAACACATCGACGAAGAGTTCCCACTTGGCCTGGCTGTTGGCTTCTTCGTTGCTTTGCGTCAGTTGTTCAAGGTCGTTCAAAATTTGCCAGAGCCAGGTCGTGGTGTTCACCGTAGTGCCGAGGTAGGGCAACGCCAGGTTGAAAATCAGCCAACCGGCTTGCTTGAAAGACTCCCAACGGCCTTCGTGATTGGAGACCGACTGATGATCGGCGAGCGTAACCAAGGCATTGGCATTGGCCCTGAACAACAGCGGCAGGAAGTCGTCGCCCAGGGTTTCGCCGCCAAGACTGACGGGGCCGTTATTGGACAATGACTCCAGCGGGGCTGCCACGAACTCTACGATGGTCCAGGGCGAGGGCAGGGCGCCTGGAAAGACATCTCGGCCATAGGTTTCTCGTACGCCATCGGGCAGCCACGCCAGGACCGATTGGCGCAAAGAGGCGTTTTGCCGGATCGTGTACAGCAAGTTGCTGAACGACGGGAACTGCCACAGCTGCGGTTCAAACAATGGTCGATAAAGCAGGCAAGGACCGGCACTTGGCGTCTGCGGGCCGATCACGAACATGTTGGCAACGATGTCCTCTGAAAGCCCCAGTTGCAGTTCGGGCACGAAGGCCAGTTTGCGCAGGACGATAGTTTGCCCGTCTACCTTGCGGTCGGCTTCCTGGGGTTCCAACAGTGCCGCGACATAACGGCAACCGCGCTCATCGATATTGCCCCGCCCACGGAGTTTGCCTTCCAGTGCAAGCATGGGCAGCTGTATGCGCAATTGCGAGGTGTACAGCTTTTCGCGGCGGCTCGACTCCGCCGGGTCATCGAGCAGTTTTTGCTTGATCAGGTGGGGATAAAACCGACCGATGTCGACCTGCGTGATGAGATTCTCGATGTAGTCCACCGTCAACCAGGCGGGCAACACGGTCGCGTCGAGGGCCCCCACCGTTTTGTTGCCCGGAGGCAGTGCAATCAGGTTTTGCAGTGCCAGTTCGACGAGGTTGAACCGGGTGGTATCCAACTTGAAGGGCACAACGAAGGTGCCCCAGACCACGGGGCTTTTTATCTCGATCTCGATTTTTTCCGGGTCCAGCGTCGATGCATCGCGGTGGTCCGCCAGCATCTGCGTTTTCAGCGCGTGCGCCGCATAATTCTTGATGAGGGGAATATCGTCCAGGTAGGTTTTTCCGGCGTGGGAGCTGCTCAGCGCCGAGAGGTTTTTCATGTATTGGGCGAACAGGATCTGGTCGGAGATCGGTGCGCTCTGCAGCCATTCGGGCAACTGTTTTTGGAACCAGCTTTCGCTAGGTCCTATGTCCAGCCCGCTGGGGGCCGGTGGTTCGTCTTCAGCGAAGGTTGGATTCAGACTGATGGTGGGGATGCCAAGGATCTTGACCTGCACGGCGATGATCCCGCAGGCCTTGCTATCGAAAATATTGCCGTTGGGTTCATAGAGCCGCCAGCGAATCTTCGTCGGGTGGACCAAGGTCCCCAGGTGATCGGAAAGGGCTTGTCCCAACGCCTGCCGTGAAGCGAACTTCTGGTAGCCGTTGAGCAACGAGTGCACAAGGATGACCTCCTTGTTGTCAATCAGGCCGATCAGGACCACCAGCGAATTTTCATTAACGCGGTTGACCTCGTCGCCGTCGACCTCCTCGATGTCCACCAGATACGCGTGGCTGTCATAGCTGTCCTTGCGGTCTTGTGGGTCGGGGTACAGGAACAATTGCCGGGCCATGTCGCACTCAGCCGCCGTCCAGCCCTCGATCTGCTTGACGTCCCAGAGCTTGCGCAGTGTGTGGGACAGTTCATGCCAGCGCGGCCCGTAATTACCGAATGGCATGTTCCAGTACGCCAGTTGTTGCTCCTGGCTGGCCGGCACCATGGCGGGCACCAGTTCGTTGATCAAACGTCCGATCTGGTCGATGCGCACCGGCAAATGCACCTCGGGCACGGTGATCGGCAGTTGGGTCAGGTAATGCAGCCCTTCAATCAACAACGTGGGTTTGCTCTGGTCCACCCGTGCGGCGAGCAGATCGCTGAGCGATTCATAACGGGTGGGGCGTGCGACGATCTCGTCGTCGACAATGTCCCAGGCCGGTTCGCCGATGACGGTGGTATGCGGATCGAGATCCAATGACGGGTACAGCTTCTTGAGCGCGTTGCGCAGGAGCATGGCGGCCACCTCCGGGTAGGTGGGGCCTGCGAGCAACTGGTTGAGCAGCTTACTCCTGATGCTCGCATTGAACGTCGGGTTGGTGTCGGTAGGGTCTGGTGTCATCTGAGTGTCCCTGTCTCGAAATACATGAAAAACCCGAAGCCAAATGCTTCGGGTTTTTCATGCTAGAGAGGCAAGGGACGGCGCAGGTGGTAACTATGTATATGTAGCCAACACCAGGTGGGAGCAACGCTTGCTCCCACAACGGCCTTTACTGGCCGGATTTGATCCGGGTCCAGGCACGCGTGCGTGCGCGCTCGGCATCCCTGGGCAAGGGTTGCAGGGTGTAGAGCGTGGCCATCGCCGTCTCGGTCGGGTACAGGTTGGGGTTGCTGCGGATCGCCGGGTCGACCATTTCGGTGGCGTCCTTGTTCGGGTTCGGATAACCGACAAAATCGCTGACCGGCGCGATCACCTTCGGTTGCAGCAAGTAGTTGATGAAGGTGTAGGCGTCGTCCGGGTTTTTCGCCCCTTTAGGGATGGCGAGCATGTCGAACCAGATCGGCGCACCTTCCTTGGGCAGGCGCATGTCCACGGTCACGCCGTTCTTGGCATCCTTGGCGCGGTTGGCCGCCTGGGAGAAGCTGCCGGAGTAACCGACCGCCACACAGATATCGCCGTTGGCGATGTCGGCCATGTACTTGGACGAGTGGAAATAGGTGATGTGCGGGCGGATCTTCATCAGCAGCGCTTCGGCTTTGGCATAGTCCGCCGGCTTCTTGCTGTTGGGGTCCAGGCCCAGGTGCTGCAAGGCCAGGGGCAGGATCTCCGACGGTGAGTCGAGCAGCGCCACGCCGCACTGCTTGAGCTTGCTGATGTTCTCTTCCTTGAAGATCAGGTCCCAGCTGTCCACTGGCGCGTTGTCGCCCAGGGCGGCTTTGATTTTGTCCGGGTTGAAGCCGATCAGGATGGTGCCGTACATGTAAGGCACGGCGAATTTGTTACCGGGGTCGTTGGCTTCGATCAGCTTCATCAGCTTGGGATCGAGGTGGTTCCAGTTTGGCAGTTTGCTACGGTCCAGAGGCTGGAACACGCCGGCCTCGATCTGCTTGGCCAGGAACACGTTGGACGGCACCACCATGTCATAGCCGGAGTTGCCAGTCAGCAGCTTGGCCTCCAGGGCTTCGTTGGTGTCGAAGATGTCGTAGACCAGTTTGACCTGGCTGTTCTGCGCCTTGAAATCGTCCAGGGCCTTGGGCGTGATGTAGTCGAACCAGTTATAGACACGCAGGGTACGCTCTTCGGCCTGGGCAACACTGCACAGCAGCGCGGCGCACAGGCTGGGAACCATCAAACGCTTGAGTCTGTTCATGCTTTCATTCCTCATTGGGCGCTTTGGAAACCTTCGAGCACGTTGACGGCATTGATGCCGATTTCTGCCACCGCGTAACCGCCTTCCATCACGAACAGCGTTGGCTTGCCGAGCGCGGCGATGCGCTTGCCCATCGCCAGGTAATCCGGGCTGTCGAGCTTGAATTGCGAGATGGGGTCGTCCTTGAAGGTGTCCACACCCAGGGACACGACGATGACATCGGCGTCGTAGCTTTGGATTTCGCCGCACGCCTGTTCCAGCGCTGCGCTCCATGTGTCCCAGCCAGAGCCAGCCGGCAAAGGGTAGTTGAAGTTGAAGCCTTCACCGGCGCCTTCGCCGCGCTCGTCCGCATAGCCGAGGAAGAACGGAAACTCGGCTTCCGGGTGGCCGTGGATCGAGGCGAACAACACGTCGTTACGTTCGTAGAAGATCGATTGGGTGCCGTTGCCGTGGTGGTAATCCACATCGAGGATCGCGACTTTCTTATGACCCTGGTCGAGAAAAGCCTGGGCGGCGATGGCGGCGTTGTTGAGGTAGCAATAACCGCCCATCAAATCGCCGGCGGCGTGGTGCCCCGGCGGGCGGCACAACGCAAAGGCACTGCGGGCGCCGCGCTGGATGTCGGCCTGGGCGGTGAGGGCGACCTGAGCGGCGCTGTACGCGGCTTGCCAAGTCCCGGCGGTGATCGGCGCGCCGCCGTCGAAGCTGTAATAACCGAGCTGGCCGTGCAGACTGGTCGGCATGACCGTGCGCAGGGTCCGCGCCGGCCAAGTGTAGGGCAGCAGATCGCCGTCACGGTTGAACTCAGCCCAGCGATCCCAGGCACCTTTGAAAAATTCCAGGTACGCCGGGCTGTGAATGCGCTGGATCGGCGCGAGGCCGAAATCATGGGGTGGTTCGACCGGGCCCAACGCCTGGGTCTTGACCCGCTCCAGCACATGATCGGCCCGGGAGGGCATTTCAAAGCAGGGCATCAATTGCCCGTCCATCAACTCACAGCGTCCGTGGTGCAGGTGGTGATCGTCTGAGTAGATCGTCAGCATTTTTGTTCTCCGTAAGGCTGATCCGGTTGCTCACAGTCTTGCGGCACGCGGCGTTTCGGAGAACGGCAGGAGAGGCCAAAAGGGGATTGAAATGGCCAAAAGGTTTGACCGTAAATCGCCCCTTGTTGGCGCGGGTGTGCGCGGGGTTGGGGCAAGGGCTGCTTCGGTGGCGAGGCGGTGATTTTGTGGCGAGGGAGTGGCCGCCGCGTCTGCGACGCTGCGCTGTCGCGCAGTGAACCAGGTCCTGTGGCGAGGGGATTTATCCCCGCTGGCTGCGCAGCAGCCCCCAAACCAGGCAACTCGGTGTGCCAGGAAGATTGAGTTAACTGCTTTAGGGCTGCTGCGCAGCCCAGCGGGGATAAATCCCCTCGCCACGGATGGTGTAGCGGCTAGCGCGGTTCGACGTTATCCAACGCTCGGTTCGCCAACATTGAACTCAGTTCGATCAATTGCTGGATGCCGAGGGCGATGTGGCGGCGGGGGCCTTCCAGGTCGAAGGCCAGGTTGCTGATCATCGCGTCGGCGGATGCCAGGTTTTCGCTGAGGTTGGCGAGCAGGCATTCGTTGTCGGCGTTTTTTGCCACGGTGAAGAGCTGGTCCGGTTTGGATGCATCTTCGGACTTTTCCGGTTTGGGTAGCAGGTAGTGATCCAAGGCGCGTTTGGCTGCTTCGTCGTGCTTTCTAGCTTCGGATTTGGTATGCGGGGAAGTGCGGTCTGTCTCTGGGGGATTCGGTGTAGGCTTGAACATGTGCTGATACTCCATGGTTAAGCCGCAACCTCTTCCCTACTAAAAGAAGGGTGGCGGCTGTACGCAGGTTAGTAGACCGGGGAGATCAGCATTGCCGGCGCGCCGAAGCGCCCTGCGCACAGCCACCATCAAGGACAGGTTAGGAACCTGTTTGGATGGAGAGCTCGTGCATCTTACTGACACTACCTCGGGCTACTAAACCCGACCACTGATGGGCAGTGGCAGGGAAACGATAGAACCCATGGGCAAGGCGCACAAGCGGGCGGATTCTGGCGTAGTTGTAGGCAATGGCGCAAGGATTCGTAGCTTGGTGGAAGCGTTGCGGAGGGAGAATAAACAAGCCTTCGTAATGCTCAGGATTCGGGGGTGAGGGAGCTTGCTCCCGCTCGGCGGCGCAGCCGTCGTAGACCGGTTGTTGCAGTCTACCTGGCGTCAGCCTTTATGGCGCTGGATGTGTCTGAGCGGACGCCATCGCGGGCAAGCCTTGCTCCCACAGGGGTCTCAGGTGTTGTGCGTGAAAGCGGCAATTACCGAAGGCTTAGGACCTGAACTGACTCGGCGCCACGCCGCTCCAGCGTACGAAGGCATGCCGAAAGCTGGCGGTTTCGCTGAAACCCAGCATTTCGGCAATCCGATAGATCGGCAATTTGTCCTCACACAGCATTTGCTTGGCCCGTTCGAAGCGCAGTTCGTCGAGCAATTCCTGATAGCTGCAGCCCATACTCTTGAGGTGTCGGCGTAAGGTGCGCGACGAGCAGTTCATCTGTTCGGCCAGGCCTTCCAGGCCGGGAGCGGCATTCAATTGTGCACTGAGCAACTGGCGAATCCGCCCCAGCCAGGCCTGGCGACCGGTGAATTCGGTGTTCTGCCGACGGCAACGCTCGGCCATGGCGTGGTGGGTGATGGGGTCGGCCAGTGGCAGCGGTTGTTCCAGCCAGTGACGGTCGAAGGCGAACGCGTTATCGACGCTGTCGAAACGCACCGGGCAGTCGAAGAGTGCTGCGTAGCGCGCCTGGTAATCGGGCGCCGAATGTTCGAAGCGCGCGGTGCGCAGAGGCAGTGTCTGGCCAAGCAGGTCGTTGCAGATGACTTTTAGCGAAACCATGCAGAACTCGGCGTTGAACACCGCCAGGGCCGGATTCTCCCGATAATCGCCGGCGCTCAGCCAGACCGTCTCCTCGTCTTCTTCCAGATTCAGTTCGAAGAGTGTTCCCAATAGCGCCGGATAGCGCAGTGCCAAACGCAAAGCGTCACCCAAAGTGGCACTGCTGAGCAGGGCATAGCCAAGCATCCCGTAGGACGACACGTGCATGCGCAAGCCCAGTTCCAGACCGATGTCGCGCTTGAGGGCCACGGCGTTGGCGCAGACTTGCATCTCCTGATTGGTGGTGATGCGCGTCGGCCCGGCTCAAGTCCGCCGCGCCTGATGCCGCTGCCGGCCAGCAACGCATCACTGGGCAGGCCTTCGTGCTTGAAGGTATTGAGTACCAGGGAGACGGCGTTGAGGGTGGTGAGGTGGGAGTGAAGCATGTTCGTTTCCGGCCGGAGGAGGCTGGAGATGGAGCAAGTTATGTGCCGGCCGGTTTTTCAGCATGAACCACAGCGGTAAAGGAATTTATCTGTGGCGAGGGGATTTATCCCCGTTGGGCCGCGCAGCGGCCCCCCTGAGTTCTATCTGACAAAGCGCGGCGGTGAGGCAGTGGGGCGCTCCGCACCCCAGCGGGGATAAATCCCCTCGCCACAAGTTGATGCCCGGCTTGAATTACGTGAGTTCGCCACACAGGTCCAGCTCAACCAGCCGGCGGACCTCATCCACCGGCAGCCCGGCACCGATCAACGCCTGCAACTTGCCGAGCGCGGCCTCGCGGGTCATGCCGCCGCCAGACAGCACGCCAGCGCCCCGCAAGCGGCTGCCGGCCTCGTATATATCCAGCTCGACGCCACCTTCATGGCATTGAGTCACGGCCACGACCACCACGCCGCTGTCCCGCGCCCGCTCGAGGCTGGCGAGGAAGGCCGGGTTGTCGCTCGGGCCAGTGCCGCTGCCGTAGCATTCCAGCACCAGGCCCTGGATGCCGCTGCCCAGCAGGCCATCGAGAATTTGCGCGCTGATGCCGGGAAACAGCGGCAGCGCCGCGATGTTCGCCAGTTGCTTGGGCTGGTCGTAATTCAACGGTGCCGGCAGCGAGGTTGCCTTGATACCACCGCCCTGACGCTCCAGGCGTTTGAACGGATGACGACCGAAGCTGCGCACCTTGGCGCAACGGGTCGGAGCCAACAGCTCGCCGTGGAAATACAGATGCACACCCGGCGCCAGCCCTTGGCCGAGAGCGATCAGCGCGCCACTGAGGTTTTCCCAGGCATCGCTGTCGGTGACGCCAGCGGGCAACATGGAGCCGGTGAAACACACCCGGGCATGCAGGCCGAGCAATTGAAAACTCATAGCGGCCGCGCTGTAGGCCAGGGTATCGGTGCCGTGCAGGATCAACACGCTGTCGCAGCCCTGCACATCCACGGCATCGACCACGGCTTCGCGCAGTTGCTGCCAGTAGGCCGGGGTCATGTTGGCGCTGTCGATCAGCGGCGACATTTCCCGGAAGCGCCATTGCGGGATGACGAGTTCGGGTTGGCTGTGCAGGTAATCGCGCATCCGCGCTTCGAAACCGGATGCTGGGGCCAGGCCGTGGGCGCTGGCCTGCATGCCGATGGTGCCGCCGGTGTAGAGCACCATGACGTGCTGGGCGGCAGGGAAGGTCGAGACATTCATGGGTGTTCTCCGAGGACGAAAACGACAGCTCATCGGGCTGCCACAACATAAGGCCGAGCATGACGCCGACCTTACGCTGTGTCACGCCGGGCGCAGCGGGTGCGCCCGGTTTTTTCCAATCAGCCTACCGATCAGCGTTGCGCGGCGACCACGCCTGCCGGAGCCTTTCCAGGCGCGGCTACCGGTGCCGAAGGGTTGGCTGGCCAAGCCTTGCGGTCCAGATCCAGGTCCGGGAACTTGCTGGAATCGAAGACCGGAACCTTGATGCCGGCCGAACGCTGGTCATCGTAGTCGCGCAGGATACGCATGCCGACCTTGAACAGCAGGAACAGCGCGATCAGGTTCACGAACGCCAGCAGGGTCATGGTGATGTCGGCAAACGCGAACACGGTGCCGAGGTTTTCGATGGCACCCCAGAAGATCAACGCCAGTACCAAGGCGCGGTAGCCGATCAGCACCTTGCGGTTTTCGCCGACCATGAAGCGCAGGTTGTTCTCGCCCAGGTAATAGTTGTAGAGGATCGAGGTGAACACGAACAACGACAGCGCCACGGAGATGAATATCCGGCCCCAGTCACCGACCACGGCGGCGAGGGAGTTCTGGGTCAGGGCAATACCGTCACCTTCGAAACCCGGGGTGTAGAAGCCCGACAGCAGGATCAGCAGCGCGGTGCAGGTGCAGATCAAAAAGGTGTCGAGGAACACGCTGAACGCCTGAATCACCCCTTGAGCCACCGGGTGCTCGACGGAGGCTACGGCGGCGACGTTTGGCGCACTGCCCAGGCCCGCTTCGTTGGCGAACACGCCCCGCTTGACGCCCATGACAATGGCGCTGCCGATCAGGCCGCCAAAGGCCTGGTCAAGGCCGAAGGCGCTTTTGACGATGATGGTCAGCATGGCCGGCACCTGATCGAACTGCAGCACGATCACGTAGAGGGTGACGCCGATGTACGCCAGGGTTTTGACCGGCACCAGCAGGTCAGCGACCTTGGCGATGCGCTTGATACCGCCGATGAACACCAGGCCCAGCAGCACCGCCAGGCCAATGCCTGTGTAGGTGGTGTCGAAACCAAAAGCGTTGTTCAGCGAGTGAGTCACGGCATGGGCCTGCAGGCCGTTGAAGGCGAAGCCGAAGGTGATCAGCAGCAGGAATGCCATGATCATGCCCAGCCAGCGCTTCTGCAGGCCGTGCTGGATGTAATAGGACGGGCCGCCACGGAACTGGCCGTCGGCGTCGCAGCGCTTGTAGAGCTGGCCGAGGGAGCATTCGAAGAAGCTGCTGGACATGCCGACCAGTGCGGTCACCCACATCCAGAACACCGCGCCGGGCCCGCCGAGGGTGACGGCGATGCCGACACCGGCGATGTTGCCGGCGCCGACACGGCCGGCCAGGCTGAGCATCAGGGCCTGGAAGGAACTGAGCTGACCGGCGCTGCTTTTGAGGCTGTCACGGAATACCGCGAACATGTGAAGGAAGTGGCGGAACTGGACGAAACGCGAGCGGATCGTGAAGTAGCTACCGAGCCCGACAATGAGCACGATCAGCACTTTCCCTGAGAGGAAGTCGTTGATGACTTCGAGCATGAGTATTCCTCGCTGTTTTTTGTTTAAGCAAATGCTGGCCATTTGGAAACATCGTGTTACATCGGTCGGCGCGCGGCACGACAGGTGAGGCGATATTTCGTCCCGGTCCATATTGCGGGTTTGTTATTAGTTCGGTTTTCGCATGTGTTGGGGGTCTCGCTACCGACGACCGCTCACGCGAAGAGGGGCGGCACTATACCTACCAGTGCGGCGCCCGTCTGCACGATTATGGTGCGTGCGACGAAGCGGACCTTTGAATCACCTGGCGTTTTAGGGCCAGGCTTGTTTGGGAGCTGCTTTTGGTGGGAGCGGGCTTGCTCGCGAATGCGGTGTGTCTGCCACAGTGATGCCGCCTGACACTCTGCTTTCGCGAGCAAGCCCGCTCCCACACTCTTCAGCTTCCAGACCCTTTTTCAGCCTCAAGTCAGTTAAAAAAAAGGGCCTGGGGAATAAATCCCCAAGCCCTCAAAAGGTGAGAGGTGTCTAGTCCCTCGACCTGGTGAGCAGTCATCGTGTCGATCAAGCCTTCAGCGGGACCAGACGCGGAGCAATCATGTTTTCCGGGCGCAGGATGTCGTCGAGCATGGCGTCGTCGAGCAAGCCTTCTTCGCGCACCAGTTCCAGCACGCCGCGGCCGCTTTCCAGGGCAACACGGGCGATACGGGTGGCGTTTTCATAGCCGATGTACGGGTTCAGGGCGGTGACCAGGCCGATCGAGTGCTCGACCAGTTCGCGGCAGCGCGCTTCGTTGGCGGTGATGCCGACGATGCAGTGTTCGCGCAGCATGTCCATGGCCCGTTGCAGCAGGCGGATCGAGTCGAAGATCTTGAAAGCGATCAGCGGCTCCATCACGTTCAATTGCAGCTGCCCGCCTTCGGCGGCGATGGTCAGGGCCAGGTCGTTGCCGATGATCTGGAACGCTACCTGGTTGACCGCTTCGGGGATCACCGGGTTGACCTTGCCCGGCATGATCGAGCTGCCTGGCTGGCGAGCCGGCAGGTTGATTTCGTTGATGCCGGTGCGAGGACCGCTGGACAGCAGGCGCAGGTCGTTGCAAATCTTCGACAGCTTGACCGCGGTGCGCTTGAGCATCCCGGAGAACAGTACGAAAGCACCCATGTCGGACGTGGCTTCGATCAGGTCGGCGGCCGGTACCAGCGGCTGGCCGCTGATGGTCGCCAGGCGCTGCACGGCCAGGGCTTGATAGCGCGGGTCGGCGTTGATGCCGGTGCCGATGGCGGTGCCGCCCAGGTTCACTTCGGTGAGCAATTCAGGCGCCAGGGTTTTCAGGCGCGCCAGGTCTTCGCTCAGCGTGGTGGCGAAGGCGCGGAATTCCTGGCCGAGGGTCATCGGCACAGCGTCTTGCAGTTGGGTGCGGCCCATTTTCAGGACGTGGCTGAACTCTTCACCCTTGGCGGCAAAGGCCTGGATCAGGCTGTCGAGGCTGGCCAGCAACGCGTCGTGACCCAACAGCAGACCCAGGCGAATCGCGGTCGGGTAGGCGTCGTTGGTGGACTGCGCCATGTTCACGTCGTTGTTGGGGTGCAGGTACTGGTATTCGCCCTTGTTGTGGCCCATGGCCTCCAACGCAATGTTGGCGATGACTTCGTTGGCATTCATGTTGGTTGAAGTGCCAGCGCCGCCCTGGATCATGTCCACCACGAACTCTTCGTGGAAATCACCGCGGATCAGTCGTGCACAGGCTTCGCTGATGGCGGCGTGCTTGGCTTCGCTGAGTTGGCCCAGCTCGCGGTTGGCGTCAGCGGCGGCCTGTTTGACCATTGCCAGACCGACCACCAACTTGGGGTAATGCGAGATCGGGACGCCGGAGAGACGGAAGTTGTTTACCGCTCGCAGGGTCTGGATGCCGTAATACGCTTGTGCTGGTACTTCAAGTACGCCAAGCAGGTCTTTTTCTGTGCGCAATGATGCAGAGGAGGACATGATGGAAATCATCTCGATAAGGACCCGGTCTGAGCCGGAACGCTGTGAATCCTAGGCTTTCAGGAAAATTAGGGCCAATGCTGTTAAACACTGACCTATGCATATTCGGCATAATGCGAGTGTGACGCCGAC
This sequence comes from Pseudomonas hefeiensis, assembly GCF_030687835.1. Classification (NCBI taxonomy): domain Bacteria; kingdom Pseudomonadati; phylum Pseudomonadota; class Gammaproteobacteria; order Pseudomonadales; family Pseudomonadaceae; genus Pseudomonas; species Pseudomonas hefeiensis. The sequence continues at coordinate 6,338,170 of NZ_CP117449.1, read as the reverse complement.
AGTACGGCGAGCGTGTGACCTGTTTTGGTGCGTGCCTTGGGAGGACGTAATGAATCTAGAAAGCAAATGGCTCGAGGACTTCAGTGCCCTGGCCGCTACCCGCAGTTTTTCCCAGGCGGCCGAACGGCGTTTCGTGACGCAACCGGCCTTCAGCCGACGCATCCGCAGCCTCGAGGCGGCGCTGGGGCTGACCCTGGTCAACCGCTCTCGCACACCGATCGAACTGACAGCGGCGGGGCAGTTGTTCCTGGTGACGGCGCGCACCGTGGTCGAGCAACTGGGTGAAGTGTTGCGTCATCTGCACCATCTGGAAGGCGGGCAGGGTGAAGTGATGCAAGTGGCGGCCGCGCACTCCCTGGCGCTGGGCTTCTTCCCGCGCTGGATTGCACAACTGCGCAACGAAGGACTGAACATCGCCACGCGGTTGGTGGCGACCAACGTCGGCGACGCCGTGCATGCGTTGCGTGAAGGGGGGTGCGACCTGATGCTGGCCTTCTATGACCCGGATTCGGCCATGCAGATGGACCCGGAGATTTTTCCCTCGCTGCACTTGGGCCAGACCGAAATGTTGCCGGTGTGTGCGGCCGATGCCGACGGCAAACCGCTGTTCGACCTTGAAGGCGAGGCCAGCGTGCCGTTGCTGGCCTACAGCGCCGGTGCATTTCTCGGCCGCTCGGTGAACCTGTTGCTGCGCCAACGGGCCCTGCGTTTCACCACGGTTTACGAAACGGCCATGGCCGACAGCCTCAAAAGCATGGCGCTGGAGGGCTTGGGTATCGCCTGGGTGCCGCAACTGAGCGTGCGCGCCGAACTGGCTCGGGGCGAACTGGTGGTCTGCGGCGGCGCGCAATGGCACGTGCCCCTGGAAATCCGCCTGTACCGCTGCGCGCTGGTGCGCAAGGCCAATGTGCGCTTGTTGTGGCGCAAGCTCGAGGGCGGCGCGGCGCAAGGCGTGACTGGCTCCTGATACCACGAAGATCCCCTGTGGGAGCGAGCCTGCTCGCGATAGCGGTGTGTCAGGCAACGATGATGTTGAATGTCAGTCCGCCTTCGCGAGCAAGCCTGCTCCCACGGGGGAATTGTGGTGCTTTTTCGCTGACCTGAGAGTCAATAAAACCGCCGTTTAAGCGCAAATGACAGATGGTCGCGACAGGGGCTGTTTATCTATTTCATTGAGGTATACTGCGCGGCCTTCGGCCGGTCCAGATCGGCCATAATTCGTACAACAAGCCACGCCGGTTTCCTGCGTGGCTTGTTGTTTTTTGACGCGCCTGCGGGCGCCCAGAGAGAAGAGGCACGACGATGAGTGCACTGGTTGGCGTGATCATGGGCTCCAAGTCCGATTGGTCCACCCTTAGCCACACCGCCGATATGCTGGAAAAGCTCGGCATCCCTTATGAGGTGAAAGTGGTCTCCGCCCACCGCACCCCGGACCTGCTGTTCCAGTACGCCGAAGAGGCTGAGGCTCGCGGCATTGAGGTGATCATCGCCGGTGCCGGTGGCGCGGCTCACCTGCCAGGCATGTGTGCGGCCAAGACCCACCTGCCGGTGCTGGGCGTGCCAGTGCAGTCGTCGATGCTCTCGGGCGTCGATTCGCTGCTGTCGATCGTGCAGATGCCGGCCGGCGTTCCGGTCGCGACCCTGGCTATCGGCAAGGCTGGCGCGATCAACGCGGCCCTGCTGTCGGCGAGCATCCTGGGCGCCAAGCACCCACAATTTCATACCGTGCTGAAAAAATTCCGCGCTGAGCAGACAGACAGCGTCCTGGACAATCCAGACCCACGCATTGCCTGAGGTGGTTGACGAATGAAGATCGGTGTAATCGGTGGCGGCCAGTTGGGTCGCATGTTGGCCCTGGCGGGGACGCCGCTGGGAATGAACTTCGCTTTCCTGGATCCGGCGCCGGACGCCTGCGCCAGCGCGCTGGGTGAACACCTACGGGCCGACTACGGCGATCAGGATCATCTGCGCCAACTGGCCGATGAAGTCGATCTGGTGACCTTCGAGTTCGAAAGCGTCCCGGCCGAAACCGTTGCCTTCCTGTCCCAGTTCGTCCCGGTCTACCCGAGCGCCGAAGCCTTGCGCATTGCCCGCGACCGCTGGTTCGAAAAGAACATGTTCAAGGACCTGGGCATTCCTACACCTGCGTTCGCCGACATCCAGTCCCAGGCCGACCTGGAAGCCGCCGTCGCTTCCATCGGCCTGCCGGCAGTCCTCAAGACCCGTACCCTGGGTTACGACGGCAAAGGCCAGAAAGTCCTGCGCAATCCTGCAGATGTGGCTGGCACGTTCGCCGAGCTGGGCAGCGTGGCCTGCCTGCTGGAAGGTTTTGTACCGTTCACCGGGGAAGTCTCGTTGATCGCGGTGCGCGCCCGCGACGGTGAAATCCGTTTCTATCCGCTGGTGCACAACACCCACAAGGACGGCATTCTCAAGCTGTCCGTCGCCAGCACCGATCATCCGCTGCAGGCCCTGGCCGAGGACTACTCCAGTCGGGTGCTCAAGCAACTGGACTATGTCGGCGTGATGGCGTTCGAGTTCTTTGAAGTGGGCGGCGGCCTCAAGGCCAATGAAATCGCCCCGCGCGTGCACAACTCCGGGCACTGGACCACCGAAGGCGCCGAGTGCAGCCAGTTCGAAAACCATCTGCGGGCGGTGGCCGGGCTGCCGCTGGGGTCGACTGCCAAGGTGGGTGAGAGCGCGATGCTCAACTTCATCGGCAAGGTGCCGGACAGCGAGAAAGTCCTGTCGATCGCTGACTGCCATTTGCATCACTATGGCAAGGCGTTCAAGGCCGGGCGCAAGGTCGGTCACGCCAACCTGCGCTGCGCTGACCGGGCCACATTGGCCCAGCAGATCATCAAGGTCGAGACATTGATCGCCGAACAATAGTCTTCAGCGACGGTGGAACCATTGGTCGGCTAACTTCTCTGATGGCTAGGTGCCAAAGTCCGAACGGGCTCTGGTCTAGCTACTTATCTCAGAGGGAAATGCCATGGGAATCATTGGAACCATCTTTATCGGCTTGATCGTTGGCCTGCTGGCGCGCTTCCTGAAACCGGGCGATGACAGCATGGGCTGGATCATGACCATCCTGCTCGGTATCGGCGGTTCGTTGGCAGCCACTTACGGCGGCCAGGCCCTGGGCATCTACCAGGCTGGCGAAGGCGCCGGTTTCCTCGGTGCCCTGGTGGGCGCGGTGGTGTTGCTGGTGATCTACGGCTTGATCAAAAGAAACTGATTCTGTGACCAAGCCCCCTCTGCGTTGGCGCGCAGAGAGGGCTAGAATGCCCGGCGTCGCACTTCCTACTTATTGCCGAGCCCATTCATGCGCCGTCTAGTCTTGACCCTTCTTCTGCTGGGCAGCAGCCTGGCCCATGCCGCCGAACTGCCGGAAACCGACTGGCTCGAACTGATGCCCAAGTCGGACCAGAAAGCCCTCGAGGCCATGCCCGAGATCGACCACAACACCCCCGAAGCCAGCGGCACTTTCACCGAAAAAGGTGGCCTGAAGCAAAGCAAGGGCTTGCCGGCGGTGATGTATTCGAGCAAGACCGTGGCGTCGATGAACGACAAGCACATTCGCCTTGGCGGCTACCCGGTGCCGCTGGAAACCGACGCCAAGGGCCGCAGCACGCTGTTCTTCCTGGTGCCTTACCCCGGCGCCTGCATCCACGTCCCGCCACCACCGCCTAATCAACTGGTGCTGGTGCGCTATCCCAAGGGATTGAAGCTGGACGACATCTACACACCGCTATGGGTGACCGGCACGCTGAAGATCGAAAAGGTCGACAACGACCTGGCCAGCGCGGCGTATGCCTTGGAGGCGGAAAAGGTGAGGGTGGTGCAGGAGGCGGATTTGTAACCAGTCGCAGATATGGCGTAGATCCCAATGTGGGAGCGGGCTTGCTCGCGAAGGCGGTCGGTCAGTTGATACTTATGTTGACTGACACACCGCCTTCGCGAGCAAGCCCGCTCCCACAATGGTTTTGCGGTGTGGCTTAGAGCGGCTTGCTGCCGATGCTGACGCCGAGGGTATGACTGGCCTGCGGCAGCAGCGTCACCACATCGTCCATCACATTCGCCGTCTCGATGCACAGCATGCGCTGCCAGCCATCGTCGGCCATGTCGCTGAAGGCCTTGGCGCGTTGGGTCCAGGGGTTCCAGATCACCGCCGAGCGTGAACCGCTGCTGGTCAGTTCGATGCGTCGTTCCCAGTGCGGGTCAACGATGCTCAGCTTCGGTGGGGTATCGAGATAGATGCGATCGGTCTCGCCGGCAAAGTGCAGATCGCCAGCCTGGGTCACGGTATTCCAGTTGTCCAGAGTTTCGATATAACGCAAGCCATCCACGCCTTCGACATGCACGTTGCGCACGTCACTGACGGCGAAGTAACTGTGCAGTGCCTGGCTCAGGCTGACGGTCTCGCTGCCGCGGTTATGGCTGGTGAGACGGATGTGCAACTGCTCGTCCATCACGATGGCCAGCGTCAGGTCTACCTGATGGGGCCAGCCTGAGAGACCGTTTTCGGGATAGGGCAGTACGAATTCCACTTTCAGGCTTTCGCCCTGGGCTTCGATGCCCTTGAGCTCCCAATCCATCGCCCGCACCAGGCCGTGAGCCGTGGCCGGTTCGTTGCTTACCCGCATGGCCTGCACGCTCTCGGGGTTGCGCGTCAGGTTGCCGAACCACGGCCAGCACACCGGCACTCCGGCGCGGATGCTCTTGCCGGCCTTGAACGTTGCCTGGTCGTTGAGCCAGATCAGCGGCGGCTGGCCGTCGACCTGATAACTGAGGATGTGCGCGCCTTGCTGGGCCACCAGCAACTCGGCCTGACCGTGGCGGATGCGCCAGCCGTTCAGTTCATCCAGTTTGACGGCTTCGACATGGGGCGTAGGCATACTGCAAGTCTCGTTCAGGAACATGAACTGCAATGGACCGCAAAACGGCCCCCGTGTTTAACGGGCGCGCGGCGGAACCGAGCGGGTACGACCACTGCCATCGATGGCGACGAATACAAACACCGCCTCGGTGACCTTGCGCCATTCGCTGGACAGCGGATCGTCACTCCAGACCTCGACCATCATCTGGATCGAACTGCGGCCGATCTCCAGCGCCTGGGTGTAAAAAGACAGCTGGGCACCCACGGCCACCGGCACCAGAAACGCCATGCGATCGATCGCCACGGTGGCCACGCGTCCACCGGCCACTTTACTGGCCATGGCCGTGCCGGCCAGGTCCATCTGGGAAACCAGCCAGCCGCCGAAAATATCGCCAAAGCCGTTGGTTTCGCGAGGAAGCGCGGTGATTTGCAGGGCCAGGTCGCCTTGCGGGATTGGATCTTCTTGTTCGAGCTCTATCATGCCGGGGGTGCCTCTGACCCGTAACTCTGTCTTATGTATCAGGTGAATAGCCGTCTTTGAAAAAAACGATTCAGCCCGAACATGCGGCGTTCGTCACGTTTTTCGTAAAGGCGTGCCAAAGGGAAACTCTGCGAAACCGGCTGGTTAAGTTACTACGTCACCAACGACGTTTTCGCACAGCAACCCCTTACAGAGTGTTGCAAGGTTGCGAGTATATCGAGCGATAGACGTCGAGACGACCACCCGGTTCCGATTTTGACTGTCAATTACGCACCTCTATGTGCTTTTTTGAACAATTTGCTATCGTGCCGAGCCTGCCCACCGTTGTCCGGGGTTGCAGAACTGACTATAAGAGAAGCCCTTGCCATGACCACTGCGCCTTCGAGCACGGCGACACCCGTTCAATCGGCTCGTCCATTGACCCGCAACGATTACAAGACCCTGTCGCTTTCTGCCTTGGGCGGCGCGTTGGAGTTCTACGATTTCATCATTTTCGTGTTCTTCGCCACCGTGGTCGGAAAATTATTTTTCCCCGCCGAAATGCCCGAGTGGCTGCGCTTGATGCAGACGTTCGGCATTTTTGCCGCCGGTTATCTGGCCCGGCCGCTGGGCGGGATCATCATGGCTCACTTCGGTGACCTGCTGGGCCGCAAGAAAATGTTCACCCTGAGCATTTTCATGATGGCCGTGCCGACCCTCATCATGGGCTTGCTGCCGACCTATGCCCAAATCGGCATGTGGGCGCCGATTCTGCTGTTGCTGATGCGAGTGATCCAGGGTGCGGCCATTGGCGGTGAGGTGCCAGGGGCCTGGGTGTTCGTTTCCGAGCACGTTCCGGCGCGCCACATCGGCTATGCCTGCGGCACGCTGACGTGTGGACTGACCGTGGGGATTTTGCTGGGTTCGCTGGTGGCCACGGCGATCAACAGCATCTATACGCCGGTGGAGGTGGCAGATTACGCCTGGCGGATTCCGTTCCTGCTAGGGGGTGTGTTCGGCCTGTTCTCGGTTTACTTGCGCCGTTGGCTGCACGAAACCCCGATATTCGCCGAGCTGCAACTGCGCAAGGCCCTGGCCGCTGAAGTGCCGCTGCGGGCCGTGCTGCGTGATCATCGCGGCGCCATTGCCATTTCGATGTTGCTGACCTGGCTGCTGTCGGCCGGCATCATCGTGATCATCCTGATGACCCCGACCGTGCTGCAAACGGTGTATCACTTCAGCCCGACCATTGCCTTGCAGGCTAACAGCCTGGCGATCGTATTCCTGAGTTTTGGCTGCATCGGCTCTGGTGTGCTGGCCGACCGTTTCGGTGCCGGGCGAGTGTTTGTGTTCGGCAGTGCGCTGCTGTTGATCACCTCCTGGACCTTCTACCACAGCCTGTTCAACCATCCCGACTGGCTGTTTCCGCTCTATGCCCTGAGCGGGCTGCTGGTGGGCACCATCGGCGCGGTGCCTTATGTCATGGTCAAGGCGTTCCCGGCCGTGGTGCGCTTCAGCGGTTTGTCGTTCTCCTACAACCTGGCCTATGCAATCTTCGGCGGCCTGACCCCGATGATCGTCACTTTGCTGCTCAAGGAAAACCCGATGGGGCCAGCCTATTACGTGGCGGTTATCTGCGGCATCGGGATTGCGGTGGGGGCGTATCTCTGGAAGGAAGGTCGTTAAGCTTTATCGACTGTATTGACCTCATCGCGAGCAGGCTCGCTCCCACATTGGATTTTGTGTTCACCGCACATCCCCTGTGAGAGCGAGCCTGCTCGCGATGGGGGCTGCGCGATCTTCTTTTAAATCTCAATAATGGCCTTTCATCCAATTGTCATATTTCAGCCATAGAGTGTTCACACGGCTTACCGATACTTGGCCGACTTAACACACCTATCTGCTAGGAGTAAGGCATGAAACTGAAGCGTTTGATGACGGCAATGACCTTTGTCGCCGCTGGCGTTGCGACCGCCCACGCGGTTGCCGCTGTCGACCCAGCCATCCCGAGCTACACCAAGACCACCGGTGTGTCGGGCAACCTGTCCAGTGTCGGCTCCGATACTCTGGCCAACCTGATGACCCTGTGGGCCGAGAACTACAAGAAAGAATACCCGAACGTAAATATCCAGATTCAGGCCGCAGGTTCCTCCACTGCGCCACCGTCTCTGACTGAAGGCACCTCCAACCTGGGCCCGATGAGCCGCAAGATGAAGGACAACGAGCTGCAGGCCTTCGAAACCAAATACGGTTACAAGCCTACCGCCGTCCCAGTGGCCGTGGACGCCCTGGCGGTGTTCGTGCACAAAGACAACCCGATCAAAGGCCTGACCATGGCTCAGGTCGATGCGATTTTCTCCTCCACTCGTCTGTGCGGCGCCAAGGCTGATGTCAAGACTTGGGGTGACCTGGGCGTGACCGGTGACCTGGCCAACAAGCCAGTCCAGTTGTTCGGTCGTAACTCGGTATCCGGCACCTACGGCTACTTCAAAGAAGAAGCCCTGTGCAAAGGCGACTACAAGTCCAATGTCAATGAGCAGCCAGGTTCGGCCTCGGTTGTGCAGTCGATCAGCAGCTCGCTCAACGGCGTTGGCTACTCGGGCATCGGCTACAAGACCGCCAGCGTGAAAACCGTTGCTCTTGCCAAGAAAGAAGGCGAGCCGTTCATCGAAGACACCGAAGAAAACACCCTGAACGGCAAGTACCCACTGTCGCGTTTCCTCTACGTCTACATCAACAAGGCGCCGAACAAGCCTCTGGCCCCGCTGGAAGCTGAGTTCTTGAAGCTGGTCCTGTCCAAGCAAGGTCAGGAAGTTGTGGTCAAGGACGGCTACATCCCACTGCCAGCCAAGGTTGCCGCCAAGGCACTGGCTGACCTGGGTCTGTCGGAAGGCGGCAGCGTCGCCAAGAAGTAACACCTGAGCCCGGGCCACGCCCGGGCTTTTGTGGGTGCGGGCTTGCTCGCGATAGCGGTAGGTCAGTAAACATTGAGGTTGAATGTGATGGCCCTATCGGGAGCAAGCCCGCCCCACGCCCAAATTTTTGTCCGCTGCCGGTGTCCACGGCGGCGGATTTGTTGCGTCACTGCATTGTCATCTTTCTGTCATACAGGATCGCTAGGGTGTGCGCATGAATGATCTGGCCAATTCCACAATGACTACGACTTCCCCTCCCAAGCGCATTGATTTCAATACGCCTGAACTGCAACGCAAGCGTCGCATCCGCGCGCTCAAGGATCGCCTGACCCGCTGGTACGTCCTGATCGGCGGACTCGCCGTCCTGGCGGCCATTACCCTGATTTTCTTCTTCCTTGCCTATGTGGTAGTCCCGCTGTTCCAGGGCGCTGACCTGACCTCCCAGGACTCGATCACGCCTGCCTGGATGCAGGACGCCGGCAAACCGCTGATGATCGCCATTGAAGAGCAGAATCAGGTGGCGATGCGGATTTCCGACAAGGGCCAGGCCCTGTTCTTCGACATCGACACCGGCGCAGAGCTGCGTCGTGTCGACTTGCCGGTGCCCGCCGGTACCAGCGTGACTTCCATTGGCGAAGACCAGCCCGGCAGCCCGCTGGTGGTGATTGGCCTGTCCAACGGTCAGGCGCTGGTGCTGCGTCATACCTATAAAGTCAGTTACCCGGACGGCAAGAAAACCATCTCGCCCGCCATCGAGTACCCGTACGGCGAAACGCCGATTGTGCTCAACGAGCAGGGTGCGCCGCTGGAGCACGTTTCGCTCAACGCCACTGATTCGACCCTGTTGCTCGCCGGTTCCACGGGCGCGCAACTGCATGTGTTGTCGATCACCAGTGAAGAAAACATGATGACCGGTGAAATCACCAGCGAGCAGACGCGTATCGAGCTGCCGCAGATGACCGAACCGGTCAAGAACATCTTCGTCGACCCGCGTCAGCAATGGCTGTATGTCGTCAACGGGCGTGCCCAGGCCGACGTATTCAGCCTGCGGGACAAGAGCCTCAACGGCCGCTACAAGCTGCTTGAGAACGGCGACGCCCAAGTCACTGCCAGCACCCAGTTGGTGGGCGGGATCTCCCTGATCATTGGTGACTCCACAGGTGGCCTGGCCCAGTGGTTCATGGCCCGCGATGCGGACGGTGAGCAACGCCTGAAACAGATTCGTACGTTCCAGATGGGCACTGCGCCGGTCATTGAGATCACCGCCGAGGAGCGTCGCAAGGGCTTCGTCGCCCTGGACGCGTCCGGCAAGCTCGGTGTGTTCCACAGTACCGCCCACCGCACCTTGCTGGTGGACCAGGTGGTCGACGGTGAAGGCCTGTTCGGCATGTCGCCACGGGCCAACCGTCTGATCGTGGAGCAGGGTGGCAAGCTGCAACCGTTGCTGCTGGAGAACCCGCACCCGGAAGTGTCCTGGAGCGCGTTGTGGAGCAAGGTCTGGTACGAAAACTATGACGAGCCTAAGTACGTCTGGCAATCGACCGCCGCCAACACCGATTTCGAACCCAAGATGAGCCTTGCGCCGCTGACCTTCGGCACCTTGAAAGCTGCGTTCTACGCGATGCTGCTGGCTGCGCCGCTGGCGATTGCCGCCGCGATCTACACGGCGTACTTCATGGCTCCAAGCTTGCGCCGTAAGGTCAAGCCGGTGATCGAGCTGATGGAAGCGATGCCGACGGTGATCCTCGGCTTCTTCGCCGGCCTGTTCCTGGCGCCGTACGTCGAAGGGCATTTGCCGGGTATTTTCAGTCTGCTGATGTTGTTGCCGGTGGGCATTCTGGTGGCCGGTTTCGTCTTCAGTCGCTTGCCTGAGTCCGTGCGTCTGAAGGTACCAGAAGGCTGGGAAAGCGCGATGTTGATCCCGGTGATCCTGTTCGTGGGCTGGCTCTCGCTGTACATGAGCCCGTACATGGAGGCCTGGTTCTTCGGCGGCGACATGCGCATGTGGATCTCCCATGACCTGGGCATCACCTACGACCAGCGCAACGCCCTGGTGGTCGGCCTGGCGATGGGCTTCGCGGTGATCCCGAACATCTACTCCATCGCCGAAGACGCCGTGTTCAGCGTGCCGCGCGGCCTTACCCTGGGCTCGCTGGCCCTCGGTGCCACGCCGTGGCAGACCATGACCCGCGTGGTGATCCTCACCGCCAGCCCTGGCATCTTCTCGGCGCTGATGATCGGCATGGGTCGTGCGGTCGGCGAAACCATGATCGTGCTGATGGCCACCGGTAACACGCCGGTCATGGAAATGAACCTGTTCGAAGGCCTGCGCACTCTGGCGGCCAACGTGGCGGTGGAAATGCCTGAGTCGGAAGTCGGCGGCAGTCATTACCGCGTGCTGTTCCTGTCGGCGCTGGTCCTGCTGTTGTTCACTTTCATCATGAACACCCTCGCCGAGCTGATCCGTCAGCGTCTGCGCAAGAAATATTCGTCGCTTTAAGAAAGGTAGAAGTCTGTGAAACAGAACTCCCTGAAAGGATGGTTCAAGAGCGGCGCCCCCGGCGTCTGGATCAGCGGTGGCGCGGTGTCCATCGCGGTCATCATGACCATTGGCCTGCTGGCAGTGATTGCCGTGCGCGGTCTGGGCCATTTTTGGCCGGCCGACCTGATCCACGCCAGCTACAACGTGCCGGGCATACCCGCGCAACTGGTTGTTGGCGAAGTGGTGCAGAAGGAATCAGTGCCCCGCGAGCGCCTGAAAAGCGCTGGCCTGCCGGTGCCGGACGAAGGCCCCGAATTCATGACCCGCGAGCTGATCAAGGTCGGCAACCGGGACCTGAACGGTACCGACTTCACCTGGATCGTCGGCGATTGGCTGACCAACCAGACCACGCCGCCGGAGCTGATGGCCATCGAGCGTCGTGAGTGGGGGAATTTCTACGGCTACCTGGTCAACGTCAAAGAAAACGGCAAGATCATCGCCGAAGGCGAAGCGGCCTGGCCGGAACTGCAAGCTCGCGTGGCCCGGGTTAACAAGCTCGCAGCCGAGCTCAAGACCCTGGAAAAATCCGACATCGGTGCAATCAACGCAGGGCTTGAACGCATTCGTCTCAAAGGTCGCAAGCTGGAGCTTGATGGCAAACTGGACGCCGCGGCGCAAGCGGACCTGGACGCTGACCGTGCTGAGTACGATGCCCGTTACAAGGACATCGAGGCCCGTCTGGGTGATCTGCACTCGCAGTTCAATCGCGACAGCCTGACCGCCCGCGATGCCAATGGCAAAGAACTGGAAATCGAAATCGGCAAAGTGGTACACGCCTACCAGCCCAACGGCATGGGCACGTTCACCAAGATCGGCTTCTACTTCAGCAAGGTTTGGGAATTCCTCAGCGACGATCCTCGTGAAGCCAACACCGAAGGCGGGATTTTCCCGGCGATTTTTCGGCACGGTGATGATGACCCTGATCATGGCGGTGATCGTGACGCCGTTCGGTGTGCTGGCAGCGGTGTACCTGCGTGAGTACGCTCGTCAGGGCCCGATGACCCGCCTGATCCGTATTGCGGTGAACAACCTGGCGGGTGTACCGGCCATTGTTTACGGCGTGTTTGGCCTGGGCTTCTTCGTGTATGTGTTGGGCGGTTCGGTTGACCGGCTGTTCTTCCCTGAAGCCCTGCCGGCGCCGACCTTCGGTACTCCGGGCCTGCTCTGGGCGTCCCTGACCCTGGCGCTGCTGGCGGTGCCGGTGGTGATCGTGGCCACCGAAGAAGGCCTGGCGCGTATCCCGCGTACGGTCCGCGAAGGCTCCTTGGCCCTGGGCGCAACCAAGGCCGAGACGCTGTGGAAAATCGTGCTGCCGATGGCGAGCCCCGCGATGATGACCGGCATGATCCTCGCGGTGGCTCGCGCCGCCGGTGAAGTGGCGCCATTGATGCTGGTAGGCGTGGTGAAACTGGCCCCGTCGCTGCCGCTGGACGGCAACTACCCGTACCTGCACCTGGACCAGAAGATCATGCACCTGGGCTTTCACATCTATGACGTAGGCTTCCAGAGCCCGAACGTCGAAGCGGCGCGACCGCTGGTATACGCCACGGCGCTGTTGCTGGTGCTGGTGATTGCCACGCTCAACCTGTCGGCGGTGTGGATCCGTAACCACCTGCGCGAGAAGTACAAAGCACTCGATAGCTGATTTTCATGTGGGAGCGGGCTTGCTCGCGAAGACGGCGGCACATTCAGCAGAGATGCAAGCTGACACACCGCTTTCGCGAGCAAGCCCGCTCCCACAAGTACACCGAATGGCATTGCCGCTCAGCGGCCAACGAACCGAATTTGTTAGCACAGGGAGCCTCCCATGCAACACGAGACACAAGCACGCGGCATCAACATGTCGGCCCTGGGCCGCGACAAGCAGAGCCTGGACCTGGCTCAGGAAACCGTCGCCATCGAAGTGCCCGGCCTGAACCTGTTCTACGGCCAGAAGCAGGCGCTGTACGAGGTCAGCCTGAACATCCCGAAACAGCGCGTCACCGCGTTCATCGGTCCGTCGGGCTGCGGCAAGTCGACCTTGCTGCGTACCTTCAACCGCATGAACGACCTGGTGGACGGTTGCCGCGTCGAGGGTGAAATCAACCTCTACGGCAATAACATCTACCGCAAGGGCGAAGATGTGGCCGAGCTGCGTCGTCGGGTGGGCATGGTGTTCCAGAAGCCTAACCCGTTCCCCAAAACCATCTACGAGAACGTGGTCTACGGCCTGCGTATCCAGGGTATCAACAAGAAGCGCATTCTCGACGAAGCGGTGGAGTGGGCACTCAAGGGCGCGGCGCTGTGGGACGAGGTCAAGGATCGTCTGCACGAGTCGGCACTGGGCCTGTCCGGTGGTCAACAGCAACGTCTGGTGATCGCCCGTACCATCGCCGTTGAGCCGGAAGTATTGTTGCTCGACGAACCCTGCTCGGCCCTGGACCCGATCTCGACCCTGAAAGTCGAAGAACTGATCTACGAGCTCAAGTCCAAATTCACCATCGTCATCGTGACCCACAACATGCAACAGGCGGCGCGGGTTTCCGACTACACCGCCTTCATGTACATGGGCAAACTGGTGGAATTCGGCGATACCGACACCCTGTTTACCAACCCGGCCAAGAAGCAGACTGAAGACTACATCACGGGTCGCTACGGCTAGTTGTGGCAGCCGCGAGCGTTAAGCTGCGAGCGGCAAGTCAGAGCAGTTCAGCGTAATGACACACATCAGCTTGCAGCTTGAAGCTTGCAGCTCACAGCTTTTGCGGAGCAAAACCATGATTTCGAAGGAAGGCCTTACTCACCACATTTCCGCACAGTTCAATGCCGAGCTTGAGGAGGTGCGCAGTCACCTGCTGGCCATGGGCGGGCTGGTGGAAAAGCAGGTCAACGACGCGGTGACCTCGCTGATCGAGGCCGACTCCGGCCTGGCCCAGCAAGTGCGCGAGATCGACGACCAGATCAACCAGATGGAGCGCAACATCGACGAAGAGTGCCTGCGCATCCTGGCCCGTCGTCAACCGGCCGCTTCCGACCTGCGCCTGATCATCAGCATCTCCAAGTCGGTGATCGACCTTGAGCGTATCGGCGACGAAAGCACCAAGATCGCCCGCCGTGCCATCCAGTTGTGCGAAGAAGGCGAAGCGCCGCGCGGTTACGTCGAAGTTCGCCACATTGGCGACCAGGTGCGCAACATGGTGCGCGATGCACTGGATGCCTTCGCCCGTTTCGACGCCGACCTGGCGCTGTCGGTGGCCCAGTACGACAAGATCATCGACCGCGAATACAAGACCGCGCTGCGCGAGCTGGCGACCTACATGATGGAAGACCCGCGTTCGATCTCCCGGGTGTTGAGCATCATCTGGGTACTGCGTTCCTTGGAGCGTATCGGCGATCATGCGCGCAACATCTCGGAACTTGTGATCTATCTGGTACGCGGCACCGACGTGCGGCACTTGGGGCTCAAGCGCATGAAGGCCGAAGTGGAGGGTACCTCGTCCGAAACCGCTAATGTTCCGGGCGAAACTGACGATAAGTAAGATTGCCCAAGAAAAGCGCCCGGCCTTCTGGTCGGGCTTTTTTTTGCGGCTTTTTTAATCGAAAGCAGCACCCCGCGAACGAAGAGTCCCGGCGTGACTGAAGGTTTTTGGCAATGTGCCATCAGCAAAAGCGGTATGCTTGCCGGGATTTTTTAGAGGTGTATCTGGATGAGTAAGGTCAGTGTGTTGGTCGTGGACGACGCTTCGTTCATTCGTGACCTGGTGAAGAAGTGCCTGCGCAACTACTTCCCGGGCATCCGCATCGAAGATGCGGTGAACGGTAAGAAAGCCCAATCCCTGCTGGCCCGTGAGGCGTTCGACCTGGTGCTGTGCGATTGGGAAATGCCGGAAATGTCTGGCCTGGAGCTGCTGACCTGGTGTCGCCAGCAGGACAACCTCAAGGGCATGCCGTTCGTGATGGTCACCAGCCGCGGCGACAAGGAAAACGTGGTCCAGGCGATTCAGGCCGGCGTTTCCGGCTACGTCAGCAAACCGTTTACCAACGAGCAACTGCTGACCAAGGTCAAGCAGGCCCTGCACAAGGTCGGCAAGCTCGACACCCTGATGAACAGCGCCCCGACCAAGATGAACTCGGCGTTTGGCAACGATTCGCTCAGCGCGCTTACCGGCGGCAAGGCGGCCGCGGTCGTCGCGGCGACTGTCGCTCCCCAAGCCGCCGCTGCGCCGGCCCGCGGCATGCTCAACAGCCCGCCTGTCAAGGCACCTTCAGCCGCCCCGGCCGGTGGCAATCGCGGTCAGGGCCAATTACGCCTCTCCAGCGGCACCCAGCAATGCGTGATCAAGGCCTTGAGCCTCAAGGAAGCGCTGCTGGTGGTCAAGCGTACCGACACCCTGCCACAGGTGCTGGAAAGTGCGGTGCTGGACATGGAGCAGGGCGACAACGCCGAAACCGCTCGCCTCAACGGCTACATGCACGCCATCGTCGCTCACGAGCAAACCCCCGACAGCGAGTGGCTGCAACTGACCTTCCGCTTCGTCGATAAAGACCCACAGAAACTCGACTACATCTCCCGCCTGATCGCCCGCGGCACCGCGCAGAAGCATTTCGTGCCTGGCGCCTGATTCGGCGGCGCCTTTGAGTCAGCCATCGCGAGCCGGCTCGCTCCCACAGTGATCTGTGTTGCTCACAAAACGTGTGTCCGCAGCAGATCCAGTGTGGGAACGAGCCAACTCGCGATGGCGTCATCAGCCTCAGTAGTGCCCTATCTGCCTACCCATTTTGAAACATCCGTCGACTACGCTGGTCCATCCAGCTGCTAGGCTGCTGTGCAGGCCTTCATTTCGACAGAATTTTTGCCCATGTTTTTGCCCCTGCTGTTCGCCTGTGGTCTTGTCCTGGCCTCCACCTCGGCCGTGGCCATGACCATCTACAAATCCACCGATGCCAATGGCGTGGTGTCCTACAGCGATCGTCCCAGCAAGGGCGCGCAGGTGTTCGTGTTCCGTGATCGCATGGTCGAACGCCTGGAGCGCCAGGTGTTTCTCGATATCAAGAAACAGAAGGGCGCGGACGCGGTGTTCGTGCGCAACGACCTGTACGCGCCGGTGGAGATCGAGTTGAGTTTTGCCGCGCTGCGCAATGTGAGCGGGGCACCGAGCCGGCCGATCCGGCGGGTGCTGCCGGCGCGCAGTAACCTGCGTCTGGCGCTGCTCACGGCCACCCGGCCCGGAAAGCCGCTGGTGTATACCCCAAGGTTCGAATACTCGCTGGGAGACCCTGCAGGCGCGACGCAGGCCTATCGATACCCTTTGCCGTGGCGTGGCGGGCCGTTTCGGCTGAGCCAGGGCGCCAATGGCCAGTACAGCCACTATGGGCCGAAAAATCGTTATGCCATGGACATCGCCATGCCCGAAGGCACACCGATCATCGCGGCGCGCGGCGGCGTGGTGGTCAAGACCGAAAATCACCAGACCGGTCGTGGCACCGACCCGTCGGGCAACTTCGTGCGGGTGCTGCACGATGACGGGACCATGGGCGTGTACCTGCATCTGCAAAAAGGCTCGGTGAGCGTGCGGGAAGGGCAGCGGGTCGGGGTGGGCACGCCGCTGGCGTTGTCGGGCAATACCGGCAACAGCTCAGGCCCGCACCTGCATTTCGTGGTGCAGCGCAATACCGGGCTGGGGCTGGTGTCGATTCCCTACCAGTTCAATCAACCGGTGGGGGATATGCCCAACTTTGCGTTAGGCAAGCAATAGAGCCAAGGCATGGCGAGGAAGCTTTTGTGGCGAGGGGATTTATCCCCGCTGGGCTGCGAAGCAGCCCTAAAACCTGAGATTCCAATTTGCCTGATGGATTGAGTCGGCAGTGTTGGGGTCGCTTCGCGACCCAGCGGGGATAAATCCCCTCGCCACGGGAGGGTGTCGCCGGAAAGCAGGTTGACACTCAACCGAGCATCAACACCTTCGCCAGAATAATCTTCGGTCCCTTCATCTTCTTGATGATGATCCGCAGACCTTCGACTTCCAGCACTTCTTCCTCTTCCGGCACGCGCTTGAGGGTTTCATAGACCAGCCCGGCGAGGGTCTCGGCCTCGATGTGGTCCAGATCGATGCCCAGCAGGCGTTCGACCTTGAACAGTGGCGTGTCGCCGCGCACCAGCAGCTTGCCCGGCTGGTAGGCCAGGATGCCGCGCTCGGCCTTGCGGTGTTCGTCCTGGATGTCGCCCACCAGCACTTCCAGTACGTCTTCCATGGTCAGGTAACCGATGATGTTGCCGTCGGCTTCTTCAACCAGGGCGAAGTGCGAGCCACCCTTGCGGAACTGCTCCAGCAGCTGCGACAGCGGCATGTGCCGCGACACGCGCTCCAGTGGGCGGGTGAGCTCGGCCAGGTTGAAGGACTCGGGAATGTGATCCAGGGCCGCCAGCTCCAGCAGCAGATCCTTGATGTGCAGCAGGCCGACGAACTCCTGGCGTTCGCTGTCGTACACCGGATAGCGGCTGAATTTGTGGCGACGGAACATCGCCAGGATCTCCTTGAGCGGAGCGTTGAACTCCAGCGTCACCAGGTCTTCCCGGGAGTTGGCCCAGTCCACCACTTCCAGCTCGCCCATTTCCACCGCCGAGGCCAGCACGCGCATGCCCTGGTCGCTTGGGTCCTGGCCACGGCTGGAGTGCAGGATCAGCTTCAGTTCTTCACGGCTGTAATGGTGTTCGTGATGCGGGCCGGGTTCGCCTTGGCCGGCGATGCGCAAAATGGCGTTGGCGCTGGCGTTGAGCAGGTAGATCGCCGGGTACATGGCCCAGTAGAACAGGTACAGCGGCACGGCGGTCCACAGCGACAGCAGCTCGGGTTTGCGAATCGCCCAGGATTTGGGCGCCAGCTCACCGACCACGATGTGCAGGTACGAAATGATGAAGAACGCGGTGAAGAATGACACGCCCTTGATCACTTCCGGCGACTCAACGCCGACCGCACCGAGCAGTGGCTCCAGAACGTGGGCGAACGCCGGCTCACCGACCCAGCCCAGGCCCAGGGAGGCCAGGGTGATACCCAGTTGACAGGCCGACAGGTAAGCATCGAGCTGGCTGTGAACGGTACGCAGGATATGCCCGCGCCAGCCGTTTTTCTCGGCGATGGCCTCGACCCGGGTCGAGCGCAGTTTGACCATGGCAAATTCGGCCGCAACGAAAAAACCGTTGAGCAGAACCAGGATCAGAGCAAAAAGAATCATGCCGAATTCGGCGAATAGTGTTGCCAGGGACAAGCCAGGGGAAGGGTCCATGATGGAGTTTTGCGGGTTCCGTATGTTCGAAAGGGTTAGAAATGAGTGCCTGAAAAGGCAGGCACAAGTCCGCCAATGTAGCGGCTGACTGGGCCGTTGCCTAGTGGCGAGTGCTGGCCGGTATCAATCGGCGGAGCGGGCGAGGCGCGAACGAACCGTCTGGGCCGGGGCGAAATGGCAGGTAAACGTACTGCCATGGCCGGGCACGCTGCTGATTTCCATGCGCCCGCGATGACGCAGTAAAACGTGCTTGACGATCGCCAGGCCCAACCCGGTGCCGCCGGTATTGGAGTTGCGGCTGGAGTCGACGCGGTAGAAGCGCTCGGTCAGGCGTGGCAAGTGTTTGCTGTCGATGCCGATGCCCGAATCCTGCACGCTCAGGTGTGCGCCTTGCCCATCGGCCCACCAGCGAACATGAATCCGGCCTTGCTCGGGCGTGTACTTGACCGCGTTGAACACCAGATTGGAAAAGGCACTGCGCAATTCGGCCTCGCTGCCCTTGAGCTGCACGTTCGGGTCGGCTTCAAGGGTGATGGTCTGCTGCTTGGACCCGGACAGTTCCTGGGCATCCTCAACGATGATTTGCAGCAAGTCGTCGACTGGCACCGGCTGGTTGTCCGAGGGGTAATCGGTGGCTTCAAGTTTTGCCAGCAGCAGCAGGTCATTGAGCAGGGTCTGCATGCGCCCGCTTTGCTGGTGCATCTGCTGCAAGGCCCGGCCCCAGCGTGGGTTCACTTCCTCGACATTGTCCAGCAGGGTCTCCAGATACCCGCAGATCACTGTCAACGGCGTGCGCAACTCATGGGAGACGTTGGCCACGAAGTCTTTGCGCATCTGTTCCAGCTGATGGATGCGCGTCACGTCGCGCACCAGCATCAAGTGCTCGTTGTTGCCGTAGCGCGTCAGGTACAGCTGAATGCGCAGCCGATCATTGGTGGGCGAAGGAATCTCCAGCGGCTCGGCGTAGTTTTCCTGTTCGAAGTATTCCTTGAAGCGTGGATGGCGCACCAGGTTGGTCACCGGCTGGCCGCTGTCCTGAGGCGTCTTGAGGCCCAGCAGGGTCTCGGCGGCGCGGTTCCACCATTCCAGGTTGCCATCGCTGTCGAGCATGATCACCGCGTCCTTGAGCGCCGCGGTGGACTCCTGGACCCGGTCGATCACCGCTTGCAGGCGGCCCCGCACGCGCTGGTCGCGTCGTTGCAGGTGATAAATGCTGTCGAATACCTCGCCCCACAGGCCATAGCCGTCGGGCGGGGCCTCGTCGGGTTTATGCAGGCGCAGCCACTCATGCATGCGCAGCAATTGTTTGAGAGTCCAGGCCAGGTACAGCGCCAGGCCCGCAGCCAGACTCCAGCCGTAAAAGCCCGTGATCAGGCCCACGACCAGACAGCCGGTCACTAGCAACAACATGTGGCGAATCAGGGTGCCATGCCAGTTTTGATTCAATTGAACGCGCGTCCTTGTCAGCTTGTCGGGCGGGAAGGGCTCGGATCAGGCCTTTGTCGAAAAACGATAACCGGTGCCGCGCACGGTTTGTACCAGATTCTCGTAGGCATCGCCGAGGGCTTTGCGCAGGCGACGAATGTGCACGTCCACGGTGCGCTCCTCGACATATACGTTGCCGCCCCAGACCTGGTCCAGCAGTTGGCCGCGCGTGTAGGCGCGCTCCTGGTGGGTCATGAAAAATTGCAGCAGGCGGTATTCGGTCGGGCCCATCTCGGCGGGTTTGCCATCAATGGTCACACGGTGGCTGATAGGGTCCAGCAGCAGGCCGCCGACTTCGATCGGTGCTTCGCCATCGGTCGGGCCAGCGCGGCGCAACACGGCCTTCAGGCGTGCCACCAGCTCCCGTGGGGAAAACGGCTTGGTGATGTAGTCGTCGGCGCCGACTTCCAGGCCCTGGATCTTGTTGTCCTCTTCGCCCTTGGCGGTGAGCATGATGATCGGAATATCACCGGTCAGCTCATCGCGCTTGAGGCGTCGCGCCAGTTCGATGCCTGACGTGCCGGGCAGCATCCAGTCCAGCAGGATCAGGTCGGGCTTGCGGTCGACGATGATGGCATGGGCCTGTTGGGAGTTTTCTGCTTCCATGCAGTCATAGCCGGCCATCTCCAACGCAACGGCAATCATCTCGCGGATGGGCGCTTCGTCGTCGACGATCAGAATGCTCCTGCCAACCATGGGGTAATCCTCTTGTCATTTAACTGTCTTGCGCCGCATTAGATAACGGAATTATTGCAGTCGTGTGACACTTGTTTCGGCACCCGGCAGTGTAGAGGATCCTGGACTAAGCTTTTGAGTCCGATTCCTGACAACTGCAAAAGAGGGTTTCCATGACTTACCTTACCCAATCCATCAAGGCACTGGGCCTGACGGTTGCCTTGGTGCTGCCGGCGCTGGCGTTTGCGGCTGACGAGCCGGCGATGGTCAAAGATGGCATGCTGACCGACCACCAGGGTATGACGTTGTATACCTTTGAGAAAGACCAAGGCGGCAAGTCAGCGTGCGTTGCCAAATGTGCCGAGAACTGGCCCCCGCTCAAGGCTGAAAGCGCCGCCATGCCCTCGGGGCACTGGACCGTGATCACCCGTGACGACGGTTCGTCGCAGTGGGCCTATGACGGCAAGCCGTTGTACACCTTTGTGAAGGACATGAAAGCCGGAGACAAGACCGGTGACGGCGTGATGGGCGGTGCCTGGAAGGTCGCCAAGCCCAAGTGACGGTTTTCGCCAAGGCAGCGACGGATCATTGTGGCGAGGGGATTTATCCCCGGCGGGTCGCGAAGCGGCCCCTGATCTGTCGCCTTGGTGGTTCGGGCAGACACTCATGGGCTGACATGGGTTGCTGCGCAACCCAGCGGGGCAGTGCGACGTTTCGCTAAACCCCCTCAGCGCAACGCATAATCCAGCACAATCCCCACGAAAATTGCCAGCCCGGCCCAATGGTTGTGCAAAAACGCCTTGAAGCAGCGCATCCGGTCCTTGCCCCGGGTGTACCAGAATTCCCAGGCGAAACACCCGGCAGCGGCCAGCAGCCCCAGGTGGAACCAGCCACCCAGCTGGAATTTCGACCCGGCCAGCAGCAGGCAACCCAGGGCAAGGCCCTGCAGCGTCAGGATGATCACGCGGTCGGCATCGCCAAACAGAATCGCCGTGGACTTGACGCCGATCCTCAGGTCATCGTCCCGGTCAGTCATCGCGTAATACGTGTCGTAGCCCACCGTCCACAGCAGGTTGGCGATGTACAGCAGCCAGGCCGCCGCCGGCAAATGACCGGTTTCGGCGGTGAACGCCATCGGCATGCCCCAGGAGAACGCTGCCCCCAGCACCACTTGCGGATAGTAGGTGTAGCGCTTCATGAACGGGTAACTGAACGCCAGCGCCAGCCCACCGAGGGACAGCAAAATGGTCGGCGCATTGGTACACAGCACCAGCAGGAAGCTCACACTCATCAGCACTGCGAAGAACACCAGCGCCTCTTTCGAACTGATCTTGCCGCTCACCAGCGGGCGCTGCTCGGTGCGTTTGACGTGGCCGTCCACCTTGCGGTCGGCCCAGTCGTTGATCACACAACCTGCGGCGCGGGTCAGCACCACGCCAAGCACGAAAATCACGATGTTGGCCAGGGACGGCGAACCTTCGCCGGCAATCCACAACGCCCACAACGTCGGCCACAACAGCAGATAAATGCCGATGGGCTTGTCCAGGCGCGTCAGTTGCACGAAGTCCCAGGCCCGCGGGTTCAGGCGGTTCAAGGATTTGAGCAGTTGCACGTACATCAGCAGTTCTCCGAATAGGCGCGGGCAACGGTCCACAGGCGCGGCAGGAAAATCTCCGCCACCAGCACACTCAGCGCCCCGCGATCAAACCGCGAACGGCGCCCCCACAATTCACGGGCGCGTACCTCAGTCGGCAACCATTGCTCGGGATAATGGCAAACCTCGATGGCCCGGCGCTGGAACGCCTGGTCGCAAAACAGCAACTCGCCCAGAGAGCGACTGCCCAGCTCGTCCATCTGCAAACCGTCGCCCTGCAACGCGCTACGCGCCGCCACACTGCGGGCAAACACCCAGGCCTCGCCATGGCCACGCAAGTACACCTCGCGGACCCAGCCTTCGCTGCCCTCGGCCAGATCCAGCGCAGTACATTCGTCGGCGCGCAGCGGCTGCCAACCCTCGAACAATGGCGTCACGCTGAAACGCTCATCCGACAGCCGGGTCAGGCGCCGGGTCAGGGAACCTTCGTCGAACAGCCAGTCGAGCACACAGGCGTCAGGGCGAGGCGACAGCAGGGGCTGGGGCAACCATTGGAGTGTAGGAAATATCGAATTTGTATGCGGCACAGAGGTCTTGAATGGCAGCAAGTGAGGCCGCGAGCTTACCATGTCGGTTGGCGAATTTGATTCAGCGGGGCGGTCTTAGCGCCGATCATGCTTGCATCTATCGCGAGCGATCAGTACAAAACGCCCTGAGCCGGAAAGGGCAGCTTTACATCGACCCAACCATACCGGCAAATGCCGACACGTGAGGAAGTACCTGAATGAAGAAGTGGCAATGTATTGTCTGCGGCCTGATCTACGATGAAGCCCTCGGTTGGCCGGATGACGGCATCGCGCCCGGCACTGCCTGGCAAGACGTACCTGAAGACTGGCTCTGCCCGGACTGCGGCGTGGGTAAATCGGATTTCGAAATGATCGCGATCTGATCGTTTCCTACATGGAGAGCTACATGGAGAGCAACATGAGCGCACCTGTCGTCATCGTCGGTACGGGCCTTGCCGGTTACAACCTGGCCCGGGAGTTTCGCAAACTCGACAGCGAAACCCCGCTGCTGCTGATCAGCGCCGATGACGGCCGCTCCTACTCCAAGCCGATGCTCTCCACCGGCTTTGGCAAAAACAAAGACGCCGACGGCCTGAGCATGGCCGAGCCGGGCGCCATGGCCGAGCAACTGAACGCCCAAGTGCGCACCCACACCCGCATCAGCGGCATCGACCCGGGCCACAAACGCTTGTGGATCGGCGAAGAAACGGTGAACTACCGCGACCTGGTCCTGGCCTGGGGCGCTGAAACCGTGCGCGTGCCGGTGCAGGGTGACGCCTCGGACCTGATCTTCCCCATCAACGACCTGGAAGACTACGCGCGCTTTCGCGCAGCGGCCGCCGGCAAGCGCCGGGTGCTGTTGCTCGGTGCCGGGCTGATTGGCTGCGAATTCGCCAACGACCTGATCCTGGGCGGTTACGAAGTGCAGCTGGTCGCGCCGTGCGAGCAAGTCATGCCGACCCTGCTGCACCCGGCCGCCGCTGCTGCGGTGCAGGCCGGGCTGGAAAGCCTTGGCGCGCGTTTCCACCTGGGGCCGGTGCTCAATCGCCTGCAACGGGTAGCCGACGGGCTGGAAGCGCACCTGTCCGACGGCCAGGTGATCGCCTGCGACCTGGTGGTCTCGGCCATCGGCCTGCGCCCGCGCATCGACTTGGCCGCCGCTGCCGGCCTGGTGGTCAATCGCGGCGTGGTGGTCGACCGCCACCTGAAAACCTCCCACGCCAACATCTACGCCCTGGGCGACTGCGCCGAGGTCGACGGCCTGAACCTTTTGTACGTCATGCCGCTGATGAGCTGCGCCCGCGCGCTGGCCCAAACGTTGGCCGGCAACCCGACCGCCGTGCGCTACGGTGCCATGCCGATTACCGTGAAAACCCCGGTGTGCCCACTGGTGGTTTCGCCACCGCCACGGGGCAGCGAAGGCGTGTGGAGCGTCGAAGGGCAGGGCAGCGACATCAAGGCTCTGTGCCGCGACGCCCAAGGCAACCTGCTGGGCTACGCCCTGACAGGCGCGGCGGTAATGGAAAAACTGGCGCTGAACAAAGAGCTTCCAGCGCTGCTGGCGTGAATGCCAGTCCTTCTGTCGCAAATGCCCTGCTTTCGGCGCCACAAAGGTTGCCCTGACACTGGCGTCGCCTGCTGCCCCGTGCCATCCTCACTCCCGTCTGCCGCAGAGTAGAGCCTGCGGCGCCTTAGGGGCTGTTTCCATGAGTACAGCCCAGACATAACAACAAAAAAACCGTCAAAAGGGGCTTCATTCATGCGTAAACCAGAACTTGCCGCCGCCATCGCGGAAAAAGCAGACCTCACCAAAGAACAAGCCAACCGCGTCCTCAACGCCGTTCTCGAAGAAATCACCGGCGCCCTGCACCGCAAGGACAGCGTCACCCTGGTGGGCTTTGGCACTTTCCTGCAGCGCCACCGCGGCGCCCGTACTGGCAAAAACCCACAGACCGGTGAGCCTGTGAAGATCAAGGCCAGCAACACTGTTGCGTTCAAGCCGGGCAAAATGTTGAAGGACAGCGTCAATCCGTAATCGCCGCGGACTCCCCGCTTAGGGGGAACAAACGGTAGAAAAAAAGGGGCAAGCCGATTGAGTCGGATGCCCTTTTTTTTTGCCGCGAGAATCTGTATCGATTCTGAAGAATTATGGCGTTTTGGAGGACGCCCCGTCCCAGAGTGCAAAACTAGGCCCATTAGAGCTTGGCTGGATTCCTTTGATCCGGCTTCCTGTTTGATGGGCAAGGGGGCACTGCGACCCGGCTGGCCATGTAAGGATGCTGACGAATGCCGCGTACTGTGGGTCCCTTTATTCAATGTGGTTTGCGCCCGTTGTTTCGCCTCGCGCTGTGCAGCCAATTGTGCTGGCCGGTGCTGGCGTTCGCCGATACCGCTTATGACCAAATGGTGCATGACGCTCGCGCCGGCCATTACACGCCTGCGTTGACCGTCTTGCGCCAGGTCCCGGCCGGTCAGGCCAGCACCGCGCAAATCAGTGATCACCTGCAGATCGCCAGTTGGGCCGGTTTCGATGCCGAGGTGGTGAAAGTCTATGAAGCCCAAGGCCGCTATCGCGACCTGCCAGTTGCGGCGCTGACTGCAACGGCCCGTGCTTATCGCAATCTCAAGCGCTGGGACTCGGCTAGCGCGATCTATCGCCAGGCTTTGATAGTCGAACCTCAGAACCCTGATCTGCAACTGGGCTTGGCCTTGACCCAGGCCGACGCCGGTAAACCCGACGAAGCGGTCAGTCGGGCCAGGACCATGGTCGCTGCCAAACCTGAAGACCCGGCGCGCCGGCTGGCCTTGGGTTATGCCCTGACCCGTGCCAACAGTCCACACGAGGCGCTGTTCGAATACGACCAGGCCTTCACCCGCGCCGGCAACAATCTGGAAGTCGCCCGTGAATACATCATTGCACTGCAACGGGCCCGCCTGCCTGAGCCGGCCTTGCGCCTGGCTCGTCTGAAACCCGGGTTGATCGATCAGGGCGTGCAGCGGCGACTGGAGGGCGATGTTGCGGCTGAACGGGTGCGCCTGGCGGACATGGCGAGTCGCAGCGAGAAGGATCGCTTCGTCATCGCAGACCGCGCCCTGGCCGATTACGACAAGCTGCTCGCCACCTGGACTCCGGTGGCCGAGGCCCATGACGATGTACTGCGTTGGCGCATCGACCGCATGGGCGCTCTAAACGCCCGTGCTCGACGGGCAGAAGTGATTGCCCAATACCAGACACTGCTCGCCGAAGGCGTGGCCATCCCCACTTATGCCTTGCGCTGGGTGGCGTCCTCCTATCTGGAGCAGCGTGAACCGGAGATGGCTGTCGATCTGTACCGGCGGGTACTGACAGCGCCTGATGCCGACCCGGCGGACCGCTTTGAAGACAGCACCGCGCTCTACTACGCACTGCTGGAAAGTGAAAAATCCGAAGAGGCCCGTGCCCTGGCCGAAGACCTGGCCAAATCCCAGCAGCCACGCGTCGAACTTAAAGGACTGCCCATCGGCAACCCCAACGATGAGTGGATGGACGCTCAACAGCTTGCTGCTCAGGCCGGCACATATGGCGCCGATCTGCCCGCCGCCGAGACGCGCCTGGCGACCCTGGTCAATCAAGGCCCCGGCAACATCGGGTTGCGACTGGCCCAGGCTGATCTGTACCAGGCCCGGCAATGGCCGCGACGTTCTGAAAGTCTGCTCAAGGAAGTCGAAACCACGACCCCGCGTAACCGTGAGCTGGAAGTCGCCCAGGCCCGCGCCGCTATGGATTTGCAGGAATGGCGGCAGATGGACGCGCTGACCGACGACGTGGTCGCCCGTTTCCCGGAGAACGCCCATGTCAAACGCCTGCAACGCCAGCGCGAAGTGCACGACATGGCCGAACTGCGTATCGAAGCCTACACCGGCAAGAGTTATGGCGGCGGCAACGGTGATGCCGGTGCAGTCACCGGCAGTCGCGACTTTGGTATTGAAACGCTGCTCTACAGCCCTCCCATTAATGAAGACTGGCGGCTATTCGGTGGCGCCGGTTACGCCACTGGCGATTTCGAGGAAGGCACCGGTCACCATCGCTGGCAGCGTCTGGGTGTGGAGCGCCGCACCCGTGACATGACCCTGGAAGCGGAAGTCTCCAACCACTCGTATGGCTCCGGTGACAAACAGGGTGCACGCCTGGCCG
Source organism: Pseudomonas hefeiensis (assembly GCF_030687835.1). Classification (NCBI taxonomy): domain Bacteria; kingdom Pseudomonadati; phylum Pseudomonadota; class Gammaproteobacteria; order Pseudomonadales; family Pseudomonadaceae; genus Pseudomonas; species Pseudomonas hefeiensis. Next base: position 6,311,614 of record NZ_CP117449.1, on the reverse strand, counting down.
TGGCCCGGGACATCAACGATCACTGGCAGTACGGTGGCAGCCTGGATTACCTCTCGGCCAACACCCCGCTGCGGGCGCTCAACAGCGGCATTCGTGCCAACGGCGGCAGTGGTTTCGTTCGCTGGCGTGCCCACGAAAAAGCCGGGAGTGGCAACTGACTGTCAGCCCGTCGCATTTCAGTGATGGCAACAACCGCCTCGAAGCCCTGCTCACCGGTCGCGAAGGCATTTACAGCGCTCCACGGCTGCAAGTGGAGCTGGGCCTGGAAGTGGGGGCCAGCCGCAACAGTGGCTCTGACGAAGTCCCGTATTTCAACCCCAAGTCAGATTTGAGCGTCATGCCGACGGTCAGCGCCAATCATGTGCTGTACCGCCGCTACGAAACGACGTGGAGCCAGCAGTTCCAGGCCGGCGCCGGCACCTACAGCCAGCGCGACCATAGCACCGGCGCCATGGGTTTGCTCAGTTACGGCCAGCGTTTTATCTGGAACGACGTGCTTGAGGCAGGTGCCGCGCTGAGCTGGCTCAACCGGCCCTACGACGGCGACCGTGAAAGCGATCTGCGCCTGCTTGTCGACCTCACCTACCGCTTCTAGAAGAGTTTGAAGATGCCTGTCATTTCGCGATTCATCCTTCTGCTGGGGGTCTTGCTGATCAGCGCTTGTGCCCAGCAAGCCCCGGCGTTCACACCGCCCTCACAGCGCCCGCTGGCGGCCAATGACGCACCGTGGCCGAAAAACCACGTGCTCGGCATCGCCTATCACGATGTCGAAGACCGCGACCCTGATCAGGCGCTCGTGGCCGTTCGTACTGAGCGTCTGATCGAGCAATTGGCGTGGCTGCGGGAAAACAACTACCAGCCCGTCACCGTGGACCAGGTCATCACCGCTCGCAACGGTGGTCCGGAACTGCCGCCGCGGGCGGTGCTGTTGAGTTTTGACGACGGCTACTCAAGCTTTTACACCCGTGTCATGCCGATCCTGCGGGCCTATAACTGGCCGGCACTATTGGCCCCGGTCGGCAGCTGGATCGACACGCCGTCGAACCAGCCGGTGGACTTCGCCGGGGTGCCGCGCAAGCGTTCCGAATTTTTGACCTGGGAGCAAATTCGCGAGGTCTCGAAATCGGGCCTGGTGGAAATCGCCGCCCACACCGACGCCAATCACAAAGGGGTACTGGCTAACCCGCAAGGCAACCTGCAACCGGCGGCGACGACCCGGCGCTACGATCCCGCCACCGGTCGCTATGAAAGCGAAGCTGATTTCCAGGCTCGCCAGCGCAAGGACGTGGTGGCCATTTCCGAGAAAATCCGCAAGGTCACCGGCTACAGTCCGCGCGTGTGGGTCTGGCCCTACGGTGCCGCCGATGGCACCGCGTTGCAGGTGATCGGCAGCGAAGGCTATCAAATGGCCCTGACCCTGGAAGATGGCCTCGACAGCCTCAATAACCTGATGAGCGGCCCGCGTTTTCTGGTGGCCTCCGATCCAGACGGTGCCCGCTTTGCCGAGAGCGTCGTCGGCGTGCAGACCATGGACCCGTTGCGGGTGGTCCATGTCGACCTGGATTACGTCTACGACCCGGACCCTGTGCAGCAGGAAGCCAATGTCGGCAAGCTGATCCAGCGCATCTACGACCTGGGCGCCAACACCGTTTTTCTGCAAGCCTTTGCCGATCCGAAAGGTGATGGCCTGGTGCATTCGCTGTACTTCCCCAACCGTCACCTGCCGGTCCGGGCCGACCTGTTCGACCGGGTTGCGTGGCAACTGAAAACCCGGGCCAACGCCAAGGTCTTCGCCTGGATGCCAGTGCTCAGTTTTGGCCTGGATCCGCAGCTGCCCCGTGTACAACGTTGGGACCCGGAAACTGGCCGCACGGGTGTGGACCCGGATCAGTACGTACGTTTGTCGCCCTTCGATCCGAGCGTGCGACGGGTCATTGGCGAAATCTACGAAGACCTGGCGCGGATGAGTTCGGTGGACGGCGTTCTGTACCATGACGACGCGGTGTTTTCTGACTTCGAGGATGCCGGCCCCGCCGCCCTGAAAGTCTATGCCGCCAACGGCCTGCCGACGTCCATCGCCACCCTGCGGGACGACCCGGCGGCGATGCAGCGCTGGACCCGTTTCAAGAGCCGCTACCTGATCGACTTCACCCATGAGCTCACCGCCAAGGTCCGGGCGATTCGTGGCCCGCAGGTGCTGACAGCGCGCAATATTTTTGCCGAACCGATGCTCAATCCCGAAAGCGAAGCCTGGTTCGCCCAGAACCTGGACGACTTCCTTGGCGCCTACAACTGGACGGCCCCGATGGCCATGCCGTTGATGGAAAAGCAGACCCGTGAGCAATCTGGCCCCTGGCTTGAGCGTCTGGTGGAGACCGTCAAGGCCCGCCCCGGTGCCCTCAAGCGCACGGTGTTCGAATTGCAGGCCCGTGACTGGCACAGCCAACCGGTCAGCGACATCGACGGCGAACAATTGGCCGAATGGATGGGGCGCCTCAAGCGCTCAGGTGTGACCAGTTTCGGTTATTACCCGGACAACTTCATCGAAGACCAGCCCGCGGTGAAAACCGTGCGGCCGGCGCTCTCCAACAAGTGGAATCCTTGACATGCTCGACAGACTGCTCGCCCTGCTGGTGCTGGCGATCGTCCTTGGGGTGCCCCTGGGCCTGATCTTCCTGGTCACCGGGCAATTCCTGATGGACTTCGTGTTCTTTTACCCGCTGTTCATGTCCGGGCTGTGGATCGCCGGCGGCCTGTATTTCTGGCTGCACTGGGAGCGTCACTGGCCGTGGAAGGACGACACCCTGCCGCCGCCGCTGGCCGGGGAACCGCTGATCAGCATCCTGATTCCGTGCTTCAACGAGGGCGACAACGTCGCCGATACCATTCACGCCGCGCTGGGCCAGCATTACCCGAACATCGAGGTCATCGCCATCAACGACGGCTCGAAAGACAACACCGCCCAAATGCTCGACCAGCTGGCGGCTGATGATCCGCGCCTGCGCGTACTGCATCTGGCGGAAAACCAGGGCAAGGCTGTGGCCCTGCGCATGGGTGCCATCGCGGCGCGCAGTGAATACCTGGTGTGCATCGACGGTGACGCGCTGCTGGCGCCCAACACCTGCGCCTATCTGGTCGCGCCGATGCTGGACAACGCCCGCCTCGGTGCGGTGACCGGCAACCCGCGTATCCGCACCCGCTCCACGTTGATCGGTCGGGTACAGGTTGGCGAGTTCTCCTCGATCATCGGCTTGATCAAGCGTACCCAACGAGTCTTCGGGCGGATCTTCACCGTCTCCGGCGTGATCGTCGCCTTCCGTCGCACGGCCCTGCACCGGGTCGGCTACTGGAGCCCGGACATGATCACCGAAGACATCGACATCAGCTGGAAACTGCAACTGGACCACTGGAGCATCTTCTACGAGCCCCGTGCCCTGTGCTGGATCCTCATGCCCGAAACCCTGCGCGGCCTGTGGCGGCAACGCTTGCGCTGGGCCCAGGGCGGGGCCGAGGTGCTGTTCAAGAACATCCGCGGCATCTGGCAATACCGCCACCGCTACCTGTGGCCGCTGCTGTTCGAATATTGCCTGTCCACCGGTTGGGCGTTCACCTTCCTGCTGTCGGTGATCTTCTGGGGCGCCGGTAAATTCGTCGAAATGCCAGCGGCCATCGCGGTCGATCACCTCATGCCGCCGGCCTTCACCGGGTTGCTGTTGGCGGTGGTGTGCCTGATGCAGTTCGCGGTGAGCATCCTGATTGATCGCCGCTACGAAAAAGGTTTGTGGCACATCATGTTCTGGGTGGTGTGGTACCCGTTGGTGTTCTGGCTGATCAGCCTGTTCACCACCCTGGTGAGTTTTCCAAAAGTGCTGTTCGGGCAGCATCAGAAGCGTGCGCGCTGGGTCAGTCCGGATCGCGGCATCAAACCGTTCGATGATGAAGAAGAGGAAGTGATCCGATGAAAATTATCAGGACCCGACAAAGACCTTTTCTGGTGGTCATCGATGCGCTCTTTACCGTGCTGGCGTGGCTCGGGCTGTTGTATCTGCTGGTCAACGGGCTCTGGCCGCTGTTCGACAGCCAGGCAGGTCCGCGCCTCGGTGGCTCGTTACTGGACACCCTGGGGACATTGCAGATATACGGCTGGATCGCCTTGGTCAACGCGGTGATCCTGATTACCTGGGCGCGCTATCAGCAGCGCAAGAGCCGCAGCTTCGCCCAGCGTCGGCTGCCGGCGCCGGTGGTGGATGATCAAGGTTTGAGCGAAAGCTTCAAATTGACTGACGCGCGTCTGGACACGTTGCGCCGGCCCGGCTCCAAGATCATTCATAACAACCAGGACGGTGATATCAGCCACGTCGTGGCGCATTTCCATCTGCTGAGCCCGGAACTGCAACCGCCGCCACTGGCACCGCTGGAACGGCCCCGGGTGATTCACCTGCCGGTCGACCAATCGGTGTAGGCGCTGCCGCAGGTTGCGATCTTTTGATCTTTTTGCTCTCCAGTTCGTCGGACATTTCCTTCAAAGCGCCGCGTTCGCGCCCACAGTGGATTTGTGGTGGATGGGGATCTGCGAACGACTCGGAAAACTGTGGAAGCAAGGCTTGCCTGCCATGACGGTGGCAAAGCCGGCAGTGATGCAAGCTGACCCACCGCTATCGCGAGTAGGCTCGCTCCCACAGGGGATTTGTGGTGGATGGGGATCTGCGAACGACTCGGAAAACTGTGGGAGCAAGGCTTGCCCGCGATGACGGTGGCACAGCCGGCAGTGATGCAAGCTGACCCACCGCTATCGCGAGCAGGCTCGCTCCCACAGGGGGGGTGGTGGTGGATGTGGATCTGCGAACGACTCGGAAAACTGTGGGAGCAAGGCTTGCCTGCCATGACGGTGGCGCATCTGGCAGTGATGCAAGCTGACCCACCGCTTTCGAGAGCAAGCCCGCTCCCACAGGGGATTTGTGGTGGATGGGGATCTGCGAACGACTCGGAAAACTGTGGGAGCAAGGCTTGCCCGCGATGACGGTGGCGCATCTGGCCGTGATGCAAGCTGACCCACCGCTTTTGCGAGCAAGCCCGCTCCCACAGGGGATCTGTGGTGGATGAGGATCTGCAAACGACTCGGAAAACTGTGGGAGCAAGGCTTGCCCGCGATGACGGTGGCGCATCCGGCAGTGATGCAAGCTGACCCACCGCCTTCGCGAGCAAGCCCGCTCCCACAGGGGATTGAGGGTGTCGCGGATATTGTGGTCAGCGCAGCCAAATGTGGAATTGTCGGTGGAGCGGAGTGAAGTTCATCGTAATTGTCACTGAAACCCGGCAGGCGCTGCGGCTATAGTTCGCAAGCCGTCCATGGCCTGATCCTCATAAGGTGCCCGGTATGACTCGATTGACTTCCCTGACTCCCTGGCTGGCGGCCATCGCCCTCGTGCTGTGCGCACAAGGGGCGGCCCAGGCTCAGGAACGTTTCACCCTCAGCATTCCAGGTGTGTCGGATAACCGGCTGTTCACTGCGGCTGCCGCCAGTGACGCGAACAACTGCGGCGGTAAGAACATTTCCCCGGCCTTGAGCTGGACGGCGGGCCCGCCCGGCACCCTCAGCTATGCCATTGTCATGCACGACCCGGACGGCCAGAAAGGCCAGGGCGTCGACCACTGGGTTCATTACGGCATCAAGGCCAGCACGCGACACATCCCGACGGGCATGGGCACCCAGTCTGCCCTTGAAGGCGTAAGCGGCACCAACAGCAAAAACTCCCGCGGCTACATTGGCCCTTGTCCACCCATCGGCGATAGCGCTCACCATTACCTGATTCAGATATACGCGCTCGACCTGCCCCCGCACGCCCTGCCAGCCGGCCTCACACGCCCCCAACTGATGGAAAGAATCAACGGGCACGTCTTACGCAATAGCAGCGTAGTGCGCCGCTACCACCGCTAACCCAGACAACATTCCCCTGTGGCGAGGGAGCTTGCGCCCGCTGGGTTGCGTAGCAACCCCCCATCACAACATTGGCATCACGCGTCAAAAGCGAGCACTATCGGGCCCCTGTTCATTCATACCGGAGGATGGCGATGACGCAGAAACCCGACGGCATCGCCCGCCTCAAGAACTGCCCCACCAAGGGCGACGAAATACGCCGGGCCATCGCCCAGAGCCGCAAGGATTTCCTGCCTGCTGAAGAGGCCGAAGACGCTGAGCCAGGCCAACTGCCGGCACAGCCCATGGATGACGGCCAAGACGCCTGAACCGTCCCGCTCAACAACTTTTCGTATCCAAATCTGCCCATGACTGCCACAACTCATCTGCCAGACGCCCGATTCAGCCGATCCGACTACAAAACCCTGGGGCTCGCCGCCCTGGGCGGCGCGCTGGAGATCTACGACTTCATCATCTTCGTCTTCTTCGCCCTGGTCCTCAGCCAACTGTTCTTTCCGCCGCAAATGCCGGAATGGCTGCGCCTGCTGCAAAGCTTCGGGATTTTCGTCACCGGCTACCTGGCCCGGCCCCTGGGCGGCATCCTCATGGCGCACTTCGCCGATCGCCTGGGGCGCAAGCGGGTGTTCAGCCTGAGCATCCTGATGATGGCCTTGCCCTGCCTGCTCATCGGCATAATGCCGACCTACGCGCAAATCGGTTATTTCGCCCCGTTGTTGCTGCTGGCGCTGCGCATCCTGCAAGGCGCGGCGGTGGGCGGCGAAGTGCCGAGCGCCTGGGTGTTCGTGGCCGAACATGCACCGCTGCACCATCGTGGCTACGCGCTGGGTTTCCTCCAGGCCGGCCTGACCTTCGGCTATTTGCTTGGCGCCCTGACCGCCACGGCGCTGGCGCAAATCTTCACCCCGGCGGAGATCCTCGACTACGCCTGGCGCTTGCCGTTCCTGCTGGGTGGGGTCTTCGGTGTCATTGGCGTCTGGCTGCGCCGCTGGCTGAGCGAAACGCCGATCTTCATGGCCCTGCAAGCCAAGCGCGAGGGCGCGCCGGAACTGCCGCTACGCACCGTCCTGCGGGACCATCGCCATGCCTTGCTGCCCGCCGCCGTCCTCACCTGCGTGCTGACGTCCGCCGTGGTGGTGTTCGTGGTCATCACCCCGACCGTGATGCAAAAAAGCTTCGGCATGACCCCCAGTCACACGTTCGCCCTGAGCAGCCTGGGCATCGTCTTTCTGAACATTGGCTGTGTCCTGGCCGGCCTCATCGTCGACCGCATCGGCGCCTGGCGCACCGTCATGCTCTACAGCCTGTTGTTGCCGGCGGGCATCGCCGTGCTCTACGCCAGCCTGATCAGCGGCGGCGCCTGGCTGGGCCTGGCCTACGCAGTGGCCGGGCTGTGTTGTGGCGTGGTCGGCGCGGTGCCATCGGTGATGGTCAGCCTGTTTCCGCCGAAAATCCGCGTGTCCGGCATCTCGTTCACCTACAACATCGCCTACGCCCTGTGGGCCAGCGTGACGCCTTTGATGCTGATCGCGCTGGTGCCGTGGAGCCCGTGGGTATGCGTGGGGTATTGCGTGGTGATGGGCGCGGTGGGTGTGTGGGCGGCAGCGTATTTTCCCGCCCGGCACTCGAAGACCGCACAGCCCTCGTTGGCCTGTGAATCGTAAGAACTCTGCCCCAGGTGCGCGCCTACACTCATGAATGACCCCGCTCCAACTCGAGGAGCACGGCCATCATGTCGCGGATTGCCTCGCTGCTGTTGCTGGTGGGTTAGGGCATGCTCATCAAGGCCATTCTCAGACGCTTGATCAGTTTCGGGGTCTTGAGGCAATCGGCCGGGCGTTTGTTCCCCAGGGCGGGCACGGTCTGCTCCAGCCACCAGAACCCTTCCTTGAGCCCCCTTTTTCCGTAGAGCACGACTGCCATGTCGAGGTTGTCATCCATGGCCTTGGCCAGCGTGCGAGCGTTGTCGTCGAGGTAGTCCTCTTCGTACAACCGCACGAAACTTTGCCAATCGGCATCGCCGACGTATTCGTCTTCCAGTCCCATTTTAAAAACCTGCAAAGGAAATCAAGTTGCTGCCGGTCGGGTTTCGCGCCGAGGGTGCCAGGATCCCATCATAACCATTGGCCTTGGCCCAGGCGCCGATTTGATGAGTCTGGGTGTATTTGTTGCCGGTAATGCTCTTTAGCGAAACCCCCAATTGTTTACGCACATCAGCCCGGGTCAGATCCAGGACATTGTTGAGCTGCACTTTCTTGCTTACCAACACCCGGGTGGACAGGTCCACGCCCCAGTGGTTGACTTCGCCCATGGCGGTCTTGCGTGAGTTGGCGCCATAGACACCACCCAGTCCGGGAGCGGTGTAACGGTGTCTGGACGCAACGTTCCACTTGTGCGCCGTCCAGGTTGTGCTGATCCGTCCTGGCTCTTCAAAACGATAAACCGTCCGGTTGACCTTGCGGCCCTTAGGTGGCGTCGAGCACTTCATCAGACCCGAGGGGTCGATCCAGCTCACCGGGTTTGGCGCGTACTGATAGAGGTTCAGCCCACCGGCCAAACCGATGGGATCCGGTGTGGTAAAGCGGCCGATGTCCGGGTCGTAGAAGCGCAGGGTGTTGTAGTGCAGCCCGGTTTCCCTGTCTAGGTATTGGCCCTGGAACCGCAGGTTCTGCTCTTCGATGTAATACGGTTCGCGTAGCTCTTCTACGGTGTTGCCCCACACCTGGTAACGGGCCCGCCAAAGAGTGTGCCCGTCGGCTTCCGAGAGTTGTTCGGGCAGGCCGTTGAAATCGTTGTGGTAGTAACGGATTTTCTGGTGTTCACCCAGGCCGTCGACCCTCGCCAACGGTTCGTGACTGTCGTCGACGTAGATGTAGAGGCTGGTCTGGTTGTCGCGGTGTTCCTGCAACAGTTGCAGCGCATCCCAGGTAAAGCGGGTGCGGCTGAGCAGGGTGGCGTGGCGGTCGTATTCGGCTTTTTCGATGCGCCGGCCCAGCGGGTCGTAGGTCATTTTCACGACCGAGCCATTATCGTTGCTAACCTCCACCAAGCGCTGTTCGGCGTCGTAGCGCATGCGCTGGACACCCCGCCGGGCGCTGCGCTTTTCCACCATGCGGCCGAAGCCGTCATAGCGGTAGCGCTTGTCCTGATAGGTCAGCAAACGGTTATGAGCGACCCGTCCGGTGCCCAGGTTATCGAGCAAGTTGGCGGCCGGATCATAGGCGAAGCCTTCACGCTGGCCCTGAAGGTTGTCCTGGCTGGCGAGAATGCGCCCGGTGGCGTCGTAGTGCAGCAGTTGGCGATGAGGGGCATCAGGCAGGCTGTCGAAGCGTTCTACCAGTTGATCGCTGCTGTCATAACCAAACAGCGATTGCGCCGCCGGCGGCAGGAGGGCGGACTGACCCTGTTGCCGACGTTGGCGTGCGCGCAGGCGACCGCTACGGTCGTATTCGCTGCGGGTGCTGAGGCGCCCTTGAGTGCGCAGTACTTCACGGTGCAGGCGGTCGCGTTCGAAATCGCTGATGACCTGGCCGTCAAGGTTGATCTGGTGCAGGTGGCCGCTGCCGTAATGCAGTCGGTTTAGCCAGCGACCATCGGGGAGCCGCGTCTGGGTCAGGTTGCCCAGCTCATCGTAGCGATGCTCCAGGCGTCCGGCCCAGCCTTGCTCGGCGATCAGTTGCCCAAGAGCGTCGTAGTTCAAGACGATGCTTTGCTGCTCACCGGTAAGCGCGGTGAAGGTGATGGCGTTGACCTGATCGAGCGTGTCATAGCGGTACTCGGTGCGGCCGTCTTTGGTGACTTTGGCCACCAGCCGACCCATTGCATCGCGCTCCAGCTCATGGATGATCGATGCTTGCGGCGCGAGATCCAAGTCGGTGCTGCCAGGAACCGCGAGCGCTTCCATGCGGGTGACGTTGTCCAGCGGGTCGTAGGCGTAGCGTTTGAGGCTGCCGTCCAGGCTGTGCTGGGCGATCAAACGGTCGCCGGCGTCCCAGGCGAACCGGTAGCGCTCAGCGTTTTCGTTGGTCAGCGCCAGCAGGCGGCCGTAATTGTCGTAGCTCAGCTCCACCCGGCGACCATGAGCATCGGTACGCACGCGCAGTTGCCCGTTCAGGGTGTGCTGAAAATGCGTGGTGTGCCCGGCGGGGTCGCTGTAGCCGATCAACTGGCCGCTCGCATCGCGCTGGTATTGCTCGGTACGTCCGTCCGGCAATTGTTTGGTCAGCAGCCTGCCTTGGTCGTCATAGCTGAAAAGCGTTCGTTCCCCCAATGCGTCGGTGCTGCTGAGCAACAGCCCGCGCTCGCAATAACCGAACCGCGTGGTGTAGCCGGAACAATCAGTGTGTTCGCTGAGCTGGCCAAGGGGCGTCCAGCGCATGGTTTTGCGTTTGCCGATAGCGTCGACAACTTCCACCACCTGACCGTGGGCGTCATGGCGATAGCGGGTGACGTTGCCCAACGGATCGGTTTCGCGAATGCGGTTGCCACGCGAGTCATAGCGGTACTGCCAGGTATTGCCCGCGGCATCAGTTTCGGCCAGGGGCAGCGCCCAGTGTTCGAGCCACAGTGTTGACTCGCTGCGTCCGAGTGGGTCAGACGTCCGGCAAAGGTTACCCGCCTCGTCATAACTGAATTGATGCTGTCCGCCGTTGGGAGCGGTTGCCGCCACCAACTGGTTTTCGTCGTTCCACTGGAAGACCCAGGTGCGGTCCAGGGCATCGGTGGCTTCGGTGATCTGATACCGGCTATCCCAGCGACGGGTGCTGATGCGATTCAAACCGTCGGTGATGCGCGTAGTCCCGGCAGCCAGGTCGTAGTCAAAGGCGTAAGTGTCGCCCGCGTCGGTCCAGTGGCGAACAACCCGCCATTCTCGTTTTTCGATTAAGGCCCATTCGTAAAAGCAGCGCAGCCCTGTGGGCAGTTGGTGTTCAACCATGCGCCGTCCGGCATCGTAGGCGTAGCGGCGTTTCACTTGACCGTTGGATTGACGGACCTCGGCCAGATCGCCCTGGGCGTCGTAACCGTAGTGCATCAGCACTTCACGGCGTTGATCAGCGTAGAGCCGGTCTATGCGGCTGACCCGTTGTGGCCAGCGTTTGTGGTACGCCAGCGCGATGCTGGTCAGGTCGAGGGTGTCTCGCAGCTGTACCAACCGACCTGTGTCGTCGTAGTCGAGGTAGATGCGGTTGTCATTGCGGTCGCCCAACTGACTCAGGCGCAGCAGCGATGCACGGCCCGGGGTGGGTTCGAACAGCCGGTACAGGCCGTCTGAGCTGTCGATCAGCAATTGGCCATTGGCATGCCGTCGTACGCTGAGCCCTTCACCGGGACTGAACACGGCGCCGCCCAGAGGGATGGAACCCATGTCGATGCGCCGGCCCTGCTCATCGGTGTAGACCAGCGTTTCACCGCCCTCGGGGTGAGGCAGGATCTCGACGCGCACCTCGTAGGCCACGCTCCAGCCCGCACCGAACACACCTTCGCGGCGCTCGTCGCGGCTGTTGTAGAAGCGTTGCCAGTCGATTGGCAAGATGCCGGGCAGGACGAAGTCCATCTCCTCGACATCGCCCAGAACTTTGGCCCCGGTGGCGGCATGCACCGGGTTCGATGAACCCATGGTAGCGTTGGCCGCGGCGCCCATCGCGCTGCTGACCGCCATCGACGCCGCGCCGCCCACCAGCATGCATGGCAGGTTACTCAGGAACTTGCCTTTGCCGCCCTTGAGCATCAGCAGCGCTGTGACTGCCAGGCCCACGCCCGGGGTCTTGCCGCTGCGAATCTCGCGCACCACCACCGAGCCGCCGCCAATGGTGACATCGGGTGAAATCAGCCCGGATGACACGACCTTGGCGTCGCAGGTGCTGCGGTCGCCGCTGCGCACCGCTGGCTGGCCGTTGATGGTGACTTTGTCCGACCCTTCGGCCAAAAACTGCGGTGGCATCGGCGGGTGTTTCATGCACGCGATCATGTCCAGCGGCTTGGGTACGGCGCCGGGTGCGGGTGTGGCGACGGTGGGGCGCCACATCTGCGAGAAAAAGTTCTCGGCCATGTCCAGATAGCTGGGCTCGGCTTGCGGCTCAGGTGCCTCAAGCTCGGTGCCTGCTGGCGCAACATGGGATTGAATCGCCCCGGCGGCGCGAGCGGCTGGGATGTTGTTGGTCAGGGTGTTGGTAGAGCCGGTGAGGATGTTCGCTTGCACCGTGGGCGGGAACAGCGCGTTGCCAATGCCCTCACAGATATTGCTCAACCCTTTGTCGGCCCCGGTCTTGCTCATGGCGAGGCCAACGACGGCACCCACTACGGCGCCGAGCAGGAAGCAACCCAACCCGCCTGTGGCGACTGTGATGCCTGTAGCCGCCACCACAGCGGCCGTCGCCAGAGCGGTAATCGCAATGTTGGCGGCTACTTCCAGCACGCCGCCAAGGATGTCAGCCATCATGGAGGTGTGGTCCAGCGCATCGCCCAGCCGGGCGGCCCAGAGAGCGTCAGACATGCAGCTCGCTCATCAAGCCGGAACGTCAAACAGCAATGAACCCTTGATCGTCGCCCAATGCGCCGCTTCAGCATCACCGAGCTTCTCGGCTTTGACGTAGCTCAAGGCAAGCATCTTGCGCGTGCCGGGCAGTACCAGGGCGAGCTGAAACTGGAAGACCTTTTCGTTGCCCTTGTTGAACTGGCTGCGCAACTCGATGCCTTCGACTTCCTGGTTGGCGCCCAGGCGCACGGCGACGCCCGGTTGAGCGCGCAAGTCCTGAACCTGTTTTTCCAGGCGTTTGAGCTGGTCGTCGAGGTTGCTCTGCAGGGTTTCGCCGTCGGCCAGCAAGCTGCGGCTGACGATCAAGGAGGTGCCCAGTTCAGGGAACTTGAGGATATTGATCGTTGCATCCAGCAACTCGCTGGGTGGCAGTTGGAACTGAAATTCATTGATGCGGTAAGTCATGGCGCATAAATCTCGAGGTTAGCCCTTGGGGAACGCGGCAGCGACGTTGGCGTCGATGCTGGCCTTGACGCCCTGGCCGTCGGGCGTGGCACCGGGGCCGCCGCCGTTGTTCAGGTGCAGCACGCCGCCGGTGTTGAATTCGGCATCGCCGCTGGCATAGAAGCTGATTTGCACGCCGGTCAGATTGATCTGGCCGCTGGCGTTGAGCTCCAGGATGCTTTCGCCGCACACCAGGCGCAGGTTCTCTCCCACTTCAATGACGTAGCTTTGGCTGATGCTGTCGGTCTTGCGCAGGCCCACCGACAGAATGTCCTCCTGCTTGACGATGCGCAGGCGGTTGTTGCCGATGGTCACCGTCTCGTTGTGGCCGATGCTCTTGTTGCGGTCGTGGCCCACCGAGTGGCTTTCATCCACCTCCACCACGATGTCCTGGTTACGCTCGGCATGGATGTACAGCTGCTCGGCGCCTTTTTTGTCTTCCATGCGGATTTCGTTGAAATTCGCTGGCGTGCCGCCCTTGCTCGAACGGCTTTTCATGCCGCTCTGGGTGGCATTTGCGGGCAGGTCATAGGGCACGGTCTGTTCGGCGTTGTAGACGCGACCGGTGACGATCGGCCGGTCGGGATCGCCTTCGAGGAAGCTGACGATCACTTCCTGGCCAATGCGCGGGATCTGCATCGAGCCCCAGTTTTTCCCGGCCCAGGACTGCGACACACGAATCCAGCATGAGCTGTTCTCGTTGGACTGGTCGTGACGGTCCCAGTAGAAATGCACCTTCACCCGACCGAACTGATCGGTCCAGATTTCCTCGCCTTTGGGGCCAACCACCAACGCGGTCTGCGGGCCTTTGACGATGGGGCGATGGGTGTGGGGCAGTGGCCGATAACTTTGTTGGGCGGCGATGCAGGTCAGGCTGCTTTCGAACTGGGCCGAAGGCGCGCCGCCGCCGGTTTCACCACTTTCCTGGGAAACGTAATAGCGAGCGCCGACGATCAGGTATTCGCGGTTCTGGTCCTGGCGGGTGAAACCGGTGAGGCTGAACAGATGACCCGAGCCCAGGCCCCGGGCGTTGCCGGCCAGCTCCACTTGCTCGTGCAGGGTCTGTAAGGCTTCGATACGGGTGCGGGCATAGTGCTCGCCGTCTGCGCTCTGCACGTAGGTGCCGGGGTAGTCGTACAGCGGATAGTCGCCGGCGGTGTGCGGGCGCGGCATGGCCGAGCGCACGTCGATGCGCGCGCTGGGGCGCTGGAAGTCGTAGTCGTTGAGCTCCAGTGAGCCGGGCTGGACTTCCTGGGCCAGGTGCCAGTCGTGGATGTGGTCGCGCTCGCGCTGCTGTTCGTTCTTGGGGTAGTAGGGCACCGAACCGTAGCCGGGCACCGTGGTGTGGGCGCCGTAGGCGTCGGCCAGCACCAATACATGACGGCCCTGTTCGTGGCGGAAGAAGTAGTAGATCCCTTCCTGTTCCATCAGGCGACTGACGAAATCGAAACTGGTTTCGCGATACTGCACGCAGTATTCCCACTCGCGATAGGGGCGGCTGAGGGCGTCTTCGAAGTCGGAGAAACCCAGGTCGCGAAACACCTGCTTGATGATCTGCGGGATGGTCAGGTTCTGGAAAATCCGGCAATCAGAGGTACGGGTCATCAGCCACAGCCAGGGCCGCAAGGTCGCCTGGTAACTGGCGAACTGGCCCTGATCAACGTTCTGGCTGAAGCGCGCAACGATGCCGTGAAAATGCCGCTCGCCGCCGCCGTCCAGTTGCAGGCTCACGCACATGGGTTTGCCGAGCACCTGGTTGAGGTCGATGGCGTTGTCCAGCGAGTGCAGCTGCAACTCGTAGTTGAACAGCCGCCCCAGCTCTTCGCCGCCGCCCATGTCCTTGAGCAACAGCACCTCAGGTCCCAGGGGGCTGGTGATTTTGGCCAGGCGTGAGGCTTGGTTGAATAACATCGGTTATCTCATTGTGATAATGGCTGCGCCGCTGATTCCCTGAAGAAACCGGATCTGCTGTGGGAGCGGGCTTGCTCGCGAAAGCGCTGTGTCAGTCAACATTGATGTCACTGACAGATTGCATTCGCGAGCAAGCCCGCTCCCACATGATTAACCGTGTTGTTCAGGTCAGGCCGCGTCGCTGAAATCGTACTGCAATTCATTGTCCCGGGCGCTGATCCGCACTCCGGCCAGCGCCTTGCCTTCGAGCATGCGGGTCAGGAACTCGCGGCTCATGTCCGGCAGCAGGCTGTTGGTCAGGATGGCGTCGATCATGCGTCCGCCGCTTTCGGTTTCGGTGCAGCGCGAGACGATCAGGTCGATCACCGCGTCGTCGTAGTCGAATGCCACTTTGTGGGTCTTTTCCACGCGCTTCTTGATGCGGTTGAGTTGCAGGCGGGTGATGGCCTTGAGCATCTCGTCGCTGAGCGGGTAGTACGGAATCGTCACCAGGCGACCCAGCAGGGCCGGCGGGAAAATCTCCAACAGCGGCTGACGCAGGGCCTTGGCGATGTCTTCGGGCTCGGGCACGTTCTGTGGGTCTTTGCAGACCTGGGCAATCAGTTCGGTGCCGGCGTTGGTGGTCAACAGGATCAAGGTGTTCTTGAAGTCGATCACCCGGCCCTCACCGTCCTCCATCACGCCTTTGTCGAACACCTGGAAGAAAATCTCATGCACGTCCGGGTGGGCTTTTTCCACCTCGTCGAGCAGCACCACGCTGTACGGTTTGCGCCGCACGGCTTCGGTCAGCACGCCGCCTTCGCCATAGCCGATGTAGCCCGGTGGCGCGCCCTTGAGGGTGGACACGGTATGGGCTTCCTGGAACTCGCTCATGTTGATGGTGATGACGTTCTGCTCGCCGCCATACATGGCTTCGGCCAGGGCCAGGGCGGTTTCGGTCTTGCCCACGCCGGAGGTGCCGGCGAGCATGAACACGCCAATGGGCTTGCTCGGGTTGTCGAGGCCGGCGCGGGAGGTCTGGATGCGCTTGGCGATCATCTGCAAGGCGTGGTCCTGGCCGATGATGCGTTTTTTCAGGTGCTGGTCGAGGTTGAGCACCGTTTCCAGTTCGTTGCGAGCCATGCGGCCCACCGGAATACCGGTCCAGTCGGCGACCACCGAGGCCACGGCCTGGTAGTCAACGGTTGGCAGAATCAATGGGGTTTCACCTTGCAGGGCGGTCAGGCGCTGTTGCAGGTCCACCAGTTGCTCGCGCAGGGCGTGGCTTTCATTGTCGCAAGCGTCGCTGTTGTCCTCGCTGTCCACCACGCCGACGCGCTCGCGCAGGGTGGCGCGGGTGGCGAGCAGTTCGTCCACCAGGGTTTTCTCTTCGGCCCAGCGGCCTTCCAGTTCGGCCAGGCGTTCGCGTTCGGCGCTGAGCAGGTTTTCGCTCTGGGTCTGGCGGGTGCCGATGACGATGCCAATGGCGTGTTCACGGGCGATGATTTGAAGCTCGGTTTCCAGCGCTTCGATGCGTCGCCGGCTGTCGTCCACTTCGGCCGGCACCGCGTGCAGGCTGATGGCGACGCGGGCGCAGGCGGTGTCCAGCAGGCTCACGGATTTGTCTGGCAACTGGCGCGCGGGGATGTAGCGGTGGGACAGTTTGACCGAGGCTTCCAGGGCCTCGTCGAGGATCTGCACCTGATGGTGCTTTTCCATGGTCGAGGCCACGCCACGCATCATCAGCAGCGCCTTGTCTTCCGACGGCTCGGCCACTTGCACCACCTGGAAGCGCCGGGTCAGGGCCGGGTCTTTTTCGATGTGCTTTTTGTATTCGGCCCAGGTCGTGGCCGCTACCGTGCGCAGGGTGCCGCGGGCCAGGGCCGGCTTGAGCAGGTTGGCTGCGTCACCCGTGCCGGCGGCGCCACCTGCACCCACCAGCGTGTGGGCTTCGTCGATGAACAGGATGATCGGTTTGGGCGAAGCCTGGACGTCTTCGATGACCTGGCGCAGGCGCTGTTCGAATTCGCCTTTCATGCTCGCGCCGGCCTGCAACAGGCCGACATCGAGGCTGCGCAGTTCCACGTCCTTGAGCGATGGAGGCACGTCACCGGCGACGATGCGCAGGGCAAAGCCTTCGACCACGGCGGTTTTGCCCACGCCGGCCTCACCGGTGAGGATCGGGTTGTTCTGCCGGCGGCGCATGAGGATGTCCACCAGTTGGCGGATCTCTTCGTCGCGACCGACGATGGGGTCGAGCTTGCCGCTGCGGGCCTGCTCGGTAAGGTCGACGGTGAAGCGCTTGAGGGCTTCCAGTTTGCCCATGGCGCTGGGAGCCATGGCGCCGCTGGCTTCGCCCGGTACGGCACCGGCGTTGAAACCGTCGCTGGCGGTCAGCGCATTTTCCGGAGAGTCGCCGACGTATTCGTCAAAGCGCTCGCTCAAGGCCTCGACCTTGACCTTGTCGAACTCCGACGACAGTCCCAACAGCGCGTGGCGCAGGCTCGGCGTCTTGAGAATGCCCAGTACCAGGTAACCGGTGCGCACCTGGCTTTCGCCAAACATCAGGCTGCCGTAGACCCAACCGCGTTCCACGGCTTCTTCAACGTGGGACGACAGGTCGGTGATGGAGGTCGAACCCCGTGGCAAGCGGTCCAGGGCTTCGGTCAGGTCGCGGGCCAGGCGCGCCGGCTCGATATTGAACTGGCGGATGATGCGGTGCAGGTCCGAGTCCTGCAGTTGCAGCAACTGATGAAACCAGTGGGCCAGTTCCACATAGGGGTTACCGCGCAACTTGCAGAACACGGTGGCGGCTTCGATGGCTTTGTAGGCCACGCTGTTGAGTTTGCCGAACAACGCGGCGCGACTGATTTCACCCATGCTCATGGCTCCTTGAGGTCTGTGAGGTGTTGGCCTGTTCGGCGTAATGCCGGGCCAGTATTAAATCGTTGGCATCTGTTTCCGGGCGTCCCAACCAGGTGTTGAACCCCAGGCGGAAACCACCGTTGAGTTGCAGCGCCGGCACTTCGGGTTGTTCCAGAACCAGATTCAGGTCCCAGTCCAGTTCATGGCCCAAATATTCAGCGACCCAGGCCACCAGCTCGTTGAAGGGTTGGCTGCCGGGCAACATGCCCATGTACTCATCGAGCTTGAGTGGCCCCAGGCGAATGCGGAATTTGTGTTGGCGATCCCACACGTAGCGGCCCAGGCAAAAGTCCACGCCCAACTGATGGGCGCTGACGCCCACGCGGCTGCGTTCCGGCAGTTCCAGCCATTGGCCGACGTATTCTTCGATCTCCACCGGCAGGCCAAAGTACTCGCTGAGGATGGCTTTCAAACCGTCCGGGTAGCGGGTTTGCGCCGACAAGTGGCCGCTGTAATGCAGCTTCGCCGTGTCGGGGATCAGCCCTTGGTTGAGCAGGCTCGGCATGCCCCGGCCGCTGAAGGCGGCCAGGCGCGCCGACCAGTAGTCATCGTCCGGGCGATCATGGCTGACCGTGGGCCGCGCTTCGGCCCAGGCCCGGTAGAACAGGCTGAGCAGGCGATGGTGGAACACGTCGAGGAAACGTTTGCTGGTGCTGTCGGCGTTGTTGCGCTGGCGTTCGCGCACGTATTCGGTGATGTGCAGCGGCAGCGGGCCGTTGGGGCCGCCGAGGCCGAAGAAGAACTGTTCCAGGCGAGCCGGCGCACCGTCGAGACCCGGTTGCACCGAGGCCAGGGTCGCCGGAGCGAAGGTGCATTCGGCCTGTTGCCCCAGGCGCAGCGGGTCATCGGCCAGGCGCAATGAATGGCCCAGGCGCGGCAGTTCGGGGGATTCGCACTCGATACGGCGCAAGGCCTGGAAGAAGTCGTATTCCCAGGGCTCCTGGTGCATCGCGTCCAGGGTACTCACAGGGTCGGACGGCGTCCGGGCTTGGCTTTCCATCGCATGATCTCGCCGCGTTCGGTGGTACGGATCACCGTCTCGGTAAAACTGTTGATCGACACGTAGCGTGCCAGGAAGCGCTCGAACACCGCGCCGAGCAAAAACACCCCGGTGCCGCGAAACGCGTTTTCATCGAATTCCAGGGTGATTTCCAGACCACGACCAAACACGATCGGGCCGGGCATCGGCAAGCGTCGGGTGCAGGCCTTGCTGCTGACTTCGCGCAGGCCTTCGATCTGCAACTGCACCGCCGCATCGTTGCTGTCGCCGTACAGGCGCAGCAGTTCGCGCAGGGCGGCGGCGCCCTGGCCTTGCTCGCTCAGGGACAGGTAATTGAGCGACAGCTGGCTGATCAAGCGCCAGGCCTTGGCGTCGTGGGCATGGCTGGCCCGTGGCCGACTGGGACCTGCTACGCAGCGAATCGCGCCGACGGGTGCGCTGTCAGCCAACGTGAAATCGGTCTTGCCGTTGCCCACGCTCATGAACAGTGGCAGGTCGCGGTTGGTGCACAGCGCCGTCACGCCCAGTTGGCGCAGGTCGTGCCGATAGGGGGCTTGCTGGCTGTCCACCAGGCTGACGAAGGTTTCGCTGCCCACGTAGGTCGAGCGCGGGCCGTTGCGTCGCTGGTCGCTGGATAACACCCGCGGTTCGCGCCGTACCGTGTAATAGGCCTGGTCGCGCCCGTAACGGGAAGGATCACGCACGGCATAGAACGGCAGGAACGGCTGCTCCGGCCCGGTGCCGTGACCGCTGAGGCCGGTCAGTGAGTGCACTTCGAAATCCATTGGCCGGGTGCGGTCGGCAATGACGTGATGTTCGTTGACCCGGTCCGACAGGTGGATGCGATCCAGGCGCTTGGGAAACAGGTTGATCGCCGGGGTGCAGAACGGCAGGAACTGTGCGGCGCCGACGCTGCCTTCCAGGCTCGGGTCGTGACGGTCGAACAGCACGATCAGCTCCAGCTCCTGACCGTCGCAGCGCTTGACCGCACGGCTCAGTTGGGTGAAGTCGACAAACAGGAACCGATGGGGCAGGGCGAAGTATTCCTGCAACAGGCGATAACCCTGGAAGGCGCGCGCCACCACGGGCAGCGCGGCGTCGGCATCATCGAAGCCGCGTGAGCACAACGCGTCCTGGGGCAAACGTTCAACCCAATCGCCGCCGGGCTTGCGCGCGAACACCGCGCAAGCATTGCTCAGCAGTTGTTCGTAGAGGCGGAAGGGCTGTTCGTCGGCGCCGCTGAGGAACAGCGGCAGGTTGTCCAGAGCCAGGCTGTTGAACGGCAATTCGGCGCCTGTGCGCAGGGTCAGGCGCAGACCGGCCTTGGCCTTCGGTTCGCTAGCGGCCAGGCGCCCGAGCACGGCGGACGGGTTGCCGAAGTACTCGGCCTGGCTGACCTGCAACGGCCACAACGTCACCGCGTGGGCGGTGCGGTACTCGCAACAGGTCTGGGTTTCACGCCCCAACGCAGCGCGCAGCACGGTGTCCCGGGGCAGCTCAAAGCCGCCGCTCAGCGAGCCTTCATCGGGGTCGGCCTGCAACTGCACCACGGTCATCGACGGCGTGGGTGCCAGGTAGTGGGGGTAGGCGATTTCCAGCAGGTTATGGGTGAAGGTCGGGTACTCGGCATCGAGTTTGAGCTGCACCCGCGCCGTCAGATAGGCGAAGCCTTCCAGCAAACGTTCGACGTAGGGATCGGCGCAGTCCATCCCGGACAACGTCAGCCGACTGGCGATCTTCGGGTATTCCTTGGCGAACTCCGCGGCGCTTTCGCGCACGTGGTGCAGTTCCTGGTTGTACAGCTCCAGCAGGCGCGGATTCATGAGCGTCTCCGCTGGTCGGCGTGAACCACCCGAACATGCCCGGTTTCCAGGTCCAGGTCGGTTTGCAGCATCAGGCGCAGCGGCACGGGCTGAGCCCAGAGGTCACCCTCGATCTCGAAACTCAAGGCGTTGTGGTTCATCTCGGCGGTTGCTCGGGCTCGCACCCGCAGGGTATGGCGCAAGATGCGCGGTTCGAACGTGGCGATGGCCTGGTGAATCAGCGCTTCCAGAGCCGGCAGGTCGACGTTCGATGCGCTGTTGCCGGCCAGCGCCGGCAACCCGAAATTGACCACTGAGGTGCCCGCCGGGGTGTGCAGGGTGGCGTCGGCATCGAGCAGCGATGTGGTGTTGAGCAACCACGCCAGGTCACGCAGCACCGAGGCTTTCAACTGGGTGAGCGACAACACGCGCTTGTCGGCGCTTTCCTTGGGGTTGCTCGGATCGTCGTCGGTCAACCGGTCCAGCAGGGACGGTTGCAGGCGATCACGGGTGGCGATTTCGGTTACCAAGTGAAAAGGCCCGTGTAATTTTTCTGGTCACCCGCGCCACGCATACAACTACCCGTGCGAGCGATTATCGAAGGTTCGAATTGTCCGTTGATCTGGCGTATGGCGCGATACTCGGACCGACACTCCGGACTGTCCTCTGCCGCTGTCGTCAAATGAATAACGATGACAATGGGCACCTTGCCGAAGGTTTCGACATGCGATTTGCCTTGCCTGTCGACAGTGAATTGGCAGGGCCATGGCAAGTCGAGTGGCAGTAGGGTCTGGTCTGGTTTGCGTAGCGCGCAGCGTTGTTGGTCATTGACCAACGTTAACTGTTGCCCGTCCATCGAGACGACTTGATTCACCGCTGCGGCTGGCGTGGCCGGTGAAGCTTGCTGCCCGGCACAGGCCGTCAGACTCGAAAGCAAGCAGCCAATAAATACCGCGCAATGAGCCTTGATCATACGAGCTCCCAGAACCAGATTGCCCTGGATCGATAGGAAGGATCGTCATACCGGCTAGCGGTAAAGCCACGGTTCCACAGATCGATATGATCGCCGGTGCGACCGTCTAGAGACTCTCCCAGTTGTTGGAAGCAGTCCTTGAAGAAAATAAGGCCTTTTTTATCCATCAGAGTGCGGTGCTCTTCTGCGCTGCCGCCGAGAATAGAGGGACGGCCCAAGTGGTGTTTCCACAACCAGTTTGCCAGTGATTCAGCCCCCCGCGCATGCCCATGAGCACACTTGGGTTCGGTGTAGGTGGCCTTGTTGACCTTGATGCTCAGTTCGGTATTGAGCGTAATGCTCATGCGGATTGCGCACTGGTTGGCCCACGGACCGTCGCAAGGCTTCGCGTCGGGGTAGGTCACCAGCAGATCGGAATACGCTTTCCACAAATTGATAAACGAAGGTTTGGCCATGACTCAGATACCGGGTGGGAAAGGATTGGATTCGAGCAAGCACCAAACACCCCCGGCGCATGGCACCGGGGGCGTGTTCGATTACACCTTGACGTTCTGACGGATGTTCCAGCCGAACTTGACCGGACCGCCTTCTTTGGTGCCGTCGGCTTTCTGCGGTTGATACTCCACCATCACCTTGGCGAAGTTCAGGGTGACGTTTTCGGTCAGGCGATCATCGTTGCCCGAGCCGCCGGTGCTCAGGGAGGTGATCAGGACTTCTTCCAGATTGATGATCATGTACTCGACCTGGCTTTCACCGCCGGCCTTGCGCACGGTCAGTTTGACCTTGTCGATGTGCTTGCCGCTGGCGCAATGCATCATCAGGTTGGGCGATGCCTTGTCGACGAACTTGGTCAGCGACAGATCCTGCACGTTGACCTTGCCCGCGCCACCGCCGCTGCCCACGTGCATGTTGCCGGACTGGGACATGCCCCAGCTCCAGTTCAGGACGTCGACTTCGTCCTTGTGGGCCTTGTCCATGGACTCGCCCTTGATGTCGCCGATCTTGATGAAAATATCAACAGCCATGTTTTCTCCCTGTGTGGTCTCTACCACATTGTTTGATTGACGCCGACCTTGCGAAATCTGTTCTGCTGAACGGGGCTGAAGCTGATCTCCAAACCACCGAAGACCCCCTGTGGGAGCGGGCTTGCTCGCGAATGCGTCGGGTCAGTCAACATCAATGCTGGATGATCAACCGCATTCGCGAGCAAGCCCGCTCCCACATTTTTTACCGCGTACCGTTCAACAGTTTTTACGCACCCTTGGCCGAAGGCAGTTTCGATACCAGGCGCAGCGACACGGTCAGCCCTTCGAGCTGGTAGTGCGGGCGCAGGTAGAACTTGGAGTTGTAGTACCCCGGGTTGCCTTCGACTTCCTCGACGATGACCTCGGCGGCGGCCAGTGGGTGCTGGGCCTTGGTGGTCTCGGTGGAGTGCGCCGGGTCACCGTCGACGTAGTTGAGAATCCAGTCCTGCAACCAGCGCTGCATTTCGTCCTTCTCTTTGAAGGAGCCGATCTTGTCGCGCACGATGCACTTGAGGTAATGAGCGAAACGGCAGGTGGCGAACAGGTACGGCAGGCGCGCGGCCAGGTTGGCGTTGGCGGTGGCGTCCGGATCGTCGTATTCGGCCGGTTTCTGCAACGACTGGGCGCCGATGAACGCGGCGAAGTCGGTGTTTTTCTTGTGCAGCAGCGGCATGAAACCGTTCTTCGCCAGCTCCGCTTCACGGCGGTCCGAAATGGCGATTTCGGTCGGGCACTTCATGTCCACGCCACCGTCGTCGGTCGGGAACGTGTGGGCTGGCAGGTTTTCCACTTCGCCGCCGGACTCCACGCCACGGATGCGCGAGCACCAGCCGAAGTGTTTGAACGAACGGTTGATGTTCACCGCCATCGCATAAGCGGCGTTGGCCCAGGTGTACTTGGAGCTGTCGGCGCCGTCGGTGTTTTCTTCGAAGGCGAAGGCTTCCACCGGGTCGGTCTTGGCGCCGTACGGCAGGCGCGCCAGGAAGCGCGGCATGGTCAGGCCGATGTAACGCGAGTCTTCCGATTCACGCAGCGAACGCCAGCCGGCATATTCCGGCGTGGTGAAGATCTTGGTCAGGTCGCGCGGGTTCGACAGTTCCTGCCACGAGCCCATGCCCATCACGGTCGGCGATGCGGCGGCAATGAACGGCGAGTGCATGGCGGCGCAGACTTTCGACAGCTCGCCCAGCAACTCGACGTCCGGTGGCGACTGGTCGAAGTAGTAGTCGCCCACCAGGCAACCGTACGGTTCACCGCCGAACTGGCCGTATTCTTCTTCGTACATCTTCTTGAAGATCGGGCTCTGGTCCCACGCGGTGCCCTTGAATTTCTTCAGGGTCTTGTGCAGGTCGGTCTTGGAGACGTTGAGCACACGGATCTTGAGTTGCTCGTCGCTCTCGGTGTTATTGACCAGGTAGTGCAGGCCACGCCAGGCACTTTCCAACTGCTGGAAGTCAGGGTGGTGGATGACCTGATTGACCTGGGCGGTGAGCTTGGCATCGATGGCGGCGATGATCGATTCGATCGACTTGATGGCGTCGTTGGACACCAGGTCAGTCTGCGCCAGGGCCTGTTCGGCCAGCGTGCGCACGGCGGTTTCGACGGCTTCGCGAGCGCGCTCGGTCTTGGGCTTGAATTCTTGCATCAGCAGCGAGGCGAACTCGCTGGGTACTTCGGTGGTGCCCAGGGCCTGGGACTGATTTTCACGTGCTGATTCGGTCATGATCATTCGTCCTGATTAAGCCTTGGGCTCGTTGTCGGCGGGCTTGGGCGCGCTGGCCAGGGCCTGCAACAGGGCAGGGTCCTTGATCGCTTTCATGATGATTTCTTCGGCACCGGTCTTGCCGTCCATGTAGGTCAGCAGATTCGCCAGTTGGGTACGTGCTTCGAGCAACTTGTTCAGGGAGTCGACTTTGCGCGCCACGGCCGCCGGGCTGAAGTCGTCCATGCTTTCGAAGGTCAGGTCCAGGCTCAGGTTGCCTTCGCCGGTCAGCTCGTTGGGTACATGGAACGCCACGCGAGGCTGCATGGCCTTGAGGCGCGAGTCGAAATTGTCGACATCGATTTCGAGGAATTTGCGATCGGCCACCGGTGCCAAAGGCTCGGCGGGCTTGCCGGCCAGGTCGGCCATCACCCCCATGACGAAGGGCAACTGGACCTTTTTCTCGGCGCCGTAGAGCTCGACGTCGTACTCGATCTGCACCCGAGGCGCGCGGTTACGCGCGATGAATTTCTGAGAACTTTGCTTCGCCACGTTGCTGCTCCTGGTCGCTTGAGCGACGGTGTTGGCGTCATCGGGGGTGCCGGTGACGTGACTGCGTGATCCGTTCGCTTTTTATTCGCTGTCTGGGCCGCGCAGGTTTTCAAATTGACTCATGCCGTCGGGAATCAGGTTGCGCACGATGGTCGCAAAATCGGCGTTCACCAGAATCTTGGCCCGGTTCAACAGCACCGGCAGGGGGCTGGAGGGCTCTTGACGGGCGTAGTAAGCGAGAATCCGGTCCAGGCTGCGCAGCACGTCGTCGCGGCTGTTGATTTCGCCAGGGGCGGTGCTGCGTGGAACGCTCGCGCTCGGCGCCGTGGTGTGTTCAACCGGCGCGGCGCTGTCGTCTTCGATGACATCGGGCAGGGCGCTGTCGCCGCTCTGCGGGGCGAACTGGCCGAGAATCTGCAGGGCCATCTTGAGCGGTTGCTTCAGCGGGCCAAGGTCCACGCCTTGGGCAGAACCGACTTGATCGCTGACGTGTTGCTCGATGGCTTCGGCGGCGCTGCGGGCTTCCAACAGGGCGGCGCGAGTGATTTCCAACTGCTCGGGATCGCTGTCGAGCAGGGCTCCGGCGAGCTGTTCGGCGCCGAGGCTTTCATTCGGGAAACTTTGCAGGCCGCTGGCATTGGCGGCGGCGCGCAGGCTCACGGCACCGAAGGTGCGCGAGCGGGCCAGGACGCTTTCGCGCAGCAGGCCAATGGTGATGTCGGACGTCAGGCCGGCGAGGGCGTTGATACGCACGGTGGGATCGTTGTTGTCCTCGGCGTCCAGGCGTGGATGCAGCTCGGCCCAGTACTGCTTGAGCAATTGGCTGATCAGCGTCAACACGCGGGCCAGGCCCGGTAGGCCTTCCAGGGCCAGGGAACTTTGCAGCAGGAAATGGGTGATGCGCAGGTCTTTGCTGCGTTGCAGCAGGTCCAGGCTTTGCTGCTGGATGCTGCGCCATTCAGGGGGTTCGGCAGGCAATATCGAATCGCCCATGCTGCGCTCGGGCTGGCCTTGGGAATCGCGTTCCAGGCGCAAGAAATCCGCGTCATATTCCAGATCTTCACCACAAGGCGAAGTCGCGGATACGGCGGCGAGCAGCAGAGGCACATCCACTTCGTTCGATCTCCCTATCGCCCATTGAATAACTCGGGCAGTTCACACGCAAGTTCCGAATGGAACTCCACATGTTCCTTGAGGCTAATGGCCCTTTAGATGCTTAATGATCTTAAAGTGCTATCACGTATATTCAAGAAGTTATGCATTTTTGGTGTAGTACTTATGGCTTGTCAAGGTAAGCTATTTCCTCGGTGTGACAGTTGTGAGCTGCTTAACAACCCGCACGACCGGTAGGTCGAAGCAGGCACCGATGCAGGTTTTTTGTCACGCAAGCGGGTTAATATCAGCAATCATGCTGGCAAAAAGCCGTTTCTAGAGTGGTTGCAAGGTTTGTCGGCGAGTCGCCAGGGAGTGAATCCCGTCACTCGACCGCATGGGCAAAGTGTTCAGCAAGGAGGCAAGATGCCACTGTGTTTGACTATCACTAGTTATCACAAGATTACCCCGGGTCAGTGTTCTGAGAAGTCCATGGATCAGGGAGTGATGGCAATTGGCCGTAATTCCGATAATGACTGGGTATTACCGGACCCCGAGCGGTTGGTTTCCGGCAAACATTGCGTTATTCAATACAAAGACGGGCGCTATTACTTAACCGATAACAGCACCAATGGTGTGGAATTGGTCAAGGCCGGTGTCCGTTTGCACAAGGGCAATAGTGAACCGTTGCAAGACGGCGAAGTTATCCGCATCGGCGATTATGAAATCCAGGCACGGGTGGATTTCAGCCTGCCGGTGACCGACAGCAATCCGTTCGCCGAAGCGCCCAGCAGTTTCGAAGCCTTGATGGGACGCCAGGGTGCCGCCGTGAATACACCATCGTCGTTGCCCGAGGCTCCCCCCGCACATTTCCAGGGCG
Source organism: Pseudomonas hefeiensis (assembly GCF_030687835.1). Taxonomy (NCBI): domain Bacteria; kingdom Pseudomonadati; phylum Pseudomonadota; class Gammaproteobacteria; order Pseudomonadales; family Pseudomonadaceae; genus Pseudomonas; species Pseudomonas hefeiensis. The sequence continues at coordinate 6,284,859 of NZ_CP117449.1, read as the reverse complement.
CATCGGCCATGGACACCTTGCCGGACCTGTTCGACTTCCTGACCCCAGGCAGCGTCCCACCGGCCACTCAGCCTGACCATGTCCCGGCTCAACAGCATGATTTCCGTCCGCCGACGCCCATTGCTCCTCCCAGTCCGCCGCCTGTGATCGAGCCTGTGTCGCAGGCCTCGGCCTCGGTGATACCGGAGGATTGGGACCCGTTCGGCGACAAGCCTGCGCCCGTGGCAGTTGCCCCGATTCCTGTCGCTGTGCCACCGGTTGCGCCGCCGGCTGTTGTCGAGCGGCCTGTCGTAGAGCCGGTGCCGACAGCCACGCCCCCGGTCAGCGTAGCCCCCGAACCTGCGCCGCCACGCGAGGCACCGGTGACCAGCGTTCAAGCCCCCATTACACCTTCCAAGCCGCTCGACGCCGCCCAGCCTGACCTGTTGCAAGCCTTCCTGCGCGGTGCCGGGCTGGACCAGTTGCGCCTGGACCAGGCCCAGGCCGAGGCACAGATGGAAAGCATCGGGCGCAGCTATCGGCTGATGGTCGAAGGCCTGATCGATGTCTTGCGTGCCCGCAGCAGCCTCAAGGGCGAGTTTCGCATTCAGCAAACGATGATCCAGCCGGTGGAAAACAACCCGCTGAAATTCGCGCCCAATGTCGAGGAGGCCATGTTGCTGCTGCTACGCCATGGCAACCAGGCGTTCATGGCGCCGGACGTGGCCGTGCGTGACAGCTTCGACGACCTGCGTGCCCACCAATTGGCGGTGATGGCCGGCGTGGAAGCGGCCATCAAGCATTTGCTGGCGCGCTTCGAGCCGGCGCAACTGGAAGAACGCATGGGCAAACCCGCTGGCCTGTCGAGCCTTTTCAACGGCTCGCGACAGGCCCAGTACTGGCAGCAATTCACCGAGCTCTACAGCAACATTTCCCGGGAAGCCCAGGAGGATTTCCAGGACCTGTTCGGTCGCGAATTCAGTCGCGCCTACGAAGAGCACAGCGCGCGACAGCGCCGCTCATAACACCTTTAAAAGCAATCAACGGATAGCTCAAACGTCATTGAGGACGCAGGATGATTTTCAGGTTTTTACTCGCAGTCGCCACCGCGCTTCTGCTCACGGCATGCGCCAAGGATGCAGCCGATTCACAGTCCGAAGAGGCTGACACCGCCGCCGTCGAACTGCACTTTCACGCCATTGCCGGCCTCAACCCCGGCGCCACCGGCCATCCGGCGCCGGTCCGGGTGCGCATTTTCGAACTGAAAAATGCCGCCACCTTCGCCCGCTCCGACTATTTCGCCCTGGCCGAACGGGCCCAGGCGACCCTCGGCGCCGACCTGATCGATCAGGACGAGGTGCTGGTCCAGCCGGGTCAGCAGTTGAGCCTGCAACGCGACCTCGACCCGGCCACCCGCCATATCGGCGTACTGGTGGGCTATCGCGAACTGGACCGGTCGCTATGGCGCACGGTGATGAATGTCCCGCCGCGCCAATACACCGAATACCAGATCAGCCTCGACGTGCGTGCCGTGCGCAGCGCCGTCGTCGTTCCCCCATCCAGCCCTGCCCAATAAGCAATCGGAGCCCCCATGTCCTGGAACAATCGCGTGGTCTGGTCGGAAGGCATGTTCATTGGAACGCAGCACTTCCAGCAGCATGACCGTTACCTGGAAAACCTCATCGACGCGCGCAGCCGTCCGTTGTCGGCCGGTGCCTGGGGGTTTTCCCAATTGCTGATCGACCAGGGCCTGCTGGCCCAGGGCAAGCTGGCGATCATTTCGGCGCGGGGCCTGCTGCCGGACGGCACACCGTTCAACATCCCCGAGGACGACCTGGCGCCGCCTGCGCTGAACGTCGATGACAACCTGCGCGATGGCCTGGTGTACCTGGCCTTGCCGCTCAAGCGTGCCGGTGCGCGTGACACCGTTGATGAAGGCGAAGCCCTGGGCGCGGCACGCTACGTGAGCCAGGTGTGCGAAGTGCGCGACGATAACGCACCGTTCGAGAACCGCGCGCCGGTGGCCCTGGGCGCCCGGGCGCTGCGCCTGTTGACCGCACAGGATGGCATCAGTGACTACGCCGCCATCGGCCTGGTCCGCATCAAGGAGAAACGCGCCGACCGCGCCCTGGTGCTGGACGACGCCTACATCCCGCCGCTGCTGGATGTGGCCGCCTCCAAAGCGCTGGCGGCATTTCGCAGTGAACTGTTGGGCCTGCTCCATCAACGCGGCGAAGCCCTTGCCGGGCGGGTGGTGGCGTCCGGTGCCGGTGGCGCCTCGGAGATCGCCGATTTCATGCTGCTGCAACTGGTCAACCGCGCGCAGCCGCTGATCCAGCACCTGAGCCAGCTGAGCCCGTTGCACCCCGAACGGTTCTACAGCGAGCTGGTCAGCCTGGCCGGGGAGTTCTCGACCTTTACCGCTTCGGGGCGACGACCGCAGGAATATCCGCAATACCAGCACGATGACCTGGCGCTCAGTTACGCGCCGGTCATGCAGGCTCTGCGTGAGGCCCTGTCGATGCTGATCGACAGCAAGGCCACGCCGATTCCGATTGTCGAGAAAGCCTACGGCATCCATGTGGCGATGCTGGCCGACAAGACCCTGCTCGACAGCGCCAGTTTCATCCTGGTGGTGCGTGCCGATGTCCCGGCCGAAACCCTACGCGGTCGCTTTGGCCAGCAGAGCAAAGTCGGTTCGGTGGAGCACATTCGCGATCTGGTCAACCTGCAACTGCCGGGCATCGGCCTGCTGCCGTTGCCGGTGGCGCCACGCCAGCTTCCGTATCACGCCGGTTCCACCTACTACGAACTCGACCGCGGCAGCGATCACTGGCAGCAATTGAGCAACTCCGGCGGGTTCGCGTTTCACATCGCCGGCCAGTTTCCGGGGCTGAACCTGGCTTTCTGGGCGATCCGAGGATAAACCGCGATGAGCAACGACGATCGTACTCAGTTCATGCCGACGCCCGGTGGCCGTGGCGCCGACCCATTCCGCCCGGATCCTGGCCGTCCGGACTCTGGTCGTCCACCGCCGGCGCCCGCACCGCTGTCGATGCCGGCCGCCCCGGTCCTGACCGGCAAGGCCCAAGGCCTTAACCCGCTGGAAAGCGCAGCCGGTCCGCTGCTGGCGCTGTTGACGCGCCTGCGCAGCACCATTGCCCACCCGGCTCCGGCCAGCCTGCGGGCGCAACTGCTGGCGTACCTGCGTCAGTTCGAGGAACGCGCCGAAGCCGCCGGCGTGGTGCGCAATGACGTGCTGCTGGCCCGCTATGCCTTATGCACCGCCCTGGATGAAGCCGTGTTGAGTACCCCCTGGGGCGGCACCAGCGACTGGGGCAAGCAGAGCCTGCTGATCACCGTGCACAACGAAGCCTGGGGCGGCGAGAAGGTGTTCCAGCTTCTGGAGCATTGCCTGCAAAGCCCACGGGAGCGCTTGTATCTGCTGGAGCTTTTGTACCTATGCATGTGCCTGGGTTTCGAAGGGCGCTACCGGGTGATGAACGACGGGCGTAGCCAGCTGGAAGCCTTGCGCGAGCGCACCAGCGCGGTGATCCGCAGTGCCCGTGGCGACTACGAGCGTGAGCTGTCGCCGCACTGGCGCGGTGTCACCGTGGCCCGTGACCGACTGGCGCAATTCATGCCGCCGTGGATCGCCGTGGCCATTGGCGCGGCCTTGTTGCTGGCGCTGCTGTTTGGCCTGCGCATGAAACTGGCCTCCGATGCCGAGCCGGTGTTCAAGAACATCCACGCCCTGGGGGAAATCCCGGTGCAGGCCATCGACCGTCCCGTGGTGCAGCCCAAAGTGATCGAACGACCACGCCTGGCCGGTTTCCTGGCCGATGAAATCAGGGCCGGTCGGGTCGCGGTGGAAGATGCCGTGGATCGCTCGGTGGTGACCATCCGTGGCGATGAACTGTTCGCCTCGGGCAGCGCCAGCATTTCCGATGACCTGGAACCGCTGATGCTGCGCATCGCCGATGCCATTCGCAAGGTCAAGGGCCAGGTCCTGGTAACTGGCCACAGCGACAACCGCCCAATTGCCACCCTCAGGTTCCCGTCCAACTGGGCCTTGTCCGAGGCGCGGGCCAAGTCGGTGCTGCAAATTCTTTCGGCCAAGACCGGCCAGGCCGAGCGCTTCAGCGCCGAAGGCCGAAGCGACACCGAGCCGTTGGCTTCCAACGCCACCGGCAGAGGGGCGTGCGCGCAATCGTCGGGTTGAAATCACAGTATTGGCGGAGGGGGTCGAGTGAAGGTGTTTTTCAGTTTTATGATCCGCTGGGTCGTCCCGCTGCTGGGGCTGATTGCCCTGAGCCTGATCATCTGGTTCGTCGGCCCGTTGCTGGACTGGCTGGTGCCCGAAGGTCGCCGTTGGGCGTTGATCATTCTGGTGTTCGCGGTGTGGGTCGCCTACCGGGTGTTTCGCATCATCCAGGCCCGCCGGCAGGCCGCCGAAGTCATGCGCAGCCTGGCCGCGCAAACTCCGCCCGACCCTACCAGCATCGCGACGGCCGAAGAACTCGAAACCCTGCGCCAGCGCATGGACGAAGCCTTGGCGCTGTTGAAGAAAGCCAAGCTGGGTGGGGACGAGCGCCGCAACCTCTACGAACTGCCGTGGTACGTGATCATCGGCCCGCCGGGTTCGGGCAAGACCACTGCGCTGGTCAACTCCGGGCTGCATTTCCCGTTGGCCGCGCAACTGGGCGCCGGCGCGGTACGTGGCGTGGGCGGCACGCGCAACTGCGATTGGTGGTTTACCGACCAGGCAGTGCTGCTCGACACTGCTGGCCGCTACACCACCCAGGACAGCGACGCGACCGTCGACAAGGCGGCGTGGCTGGGCTTTCTCGGACTGTTGAAAAAACAACGCGCCCGTCGCCCGATTGACGGTGCGTTCATTGCCATCAGTCTGTCGGACCTGCTGTTGGGCAGCGACGCCGAGCGCGCGGCTCATGCCGCGGCGATTCGCCTGCGCATCCAGGAACTGTACACCCAACTGGGCGTACGCTTCCCGATCTACCTGATGCTGACCAAGCTCGATCTGGTACCCGGGTTCATGGAGTTCTTCGACAGCCTGAGCAAGGAAGAACGCGCCCAGGTCTGGGGCATGACCTTCGCCCTGGACGATGGCAAGAGCAACGACAGCCCGCTGGCGCATCTGCAAAGCGAATTCGCCGGCCTTGAGCAACGCCTCAACGACCGTCTGGTGGAACGCTTGCAGCAAGAGCGCGACCCGGCGCGGCGCGACTTGATCTACGGTTTCCCGCAACAGTTCGGCGCCTTGAAGGATTGCCTGCAAAGTTTCCTCGAAGGCGTGTTCAAGCCCAACGCCTTCGAAGAACGTGTACTGCTGCGCGGGGTGTATTTCACCAGCGGCACCCAGGAAGGCAGCCCGATCGATCGCTTGATCGGCTCCATGGCCCAGAGCATGAACCTGGACCGTCAGCACCTGGCGCGCCAGACCGGCACCGGACGCAGTTACTTCATCGAAAAACTCTTCACCGCCGTGGCGTTCGCCGAACGTGGGCTGGTGGGCGTCGATCCCAAGGTTGAGCGTCGGCGCAAGTGGATCGCCCGGGGTGTATTGGCCTCGACCGTGGCTTTGGTGCTGGTGGTTTCGACGTTGTGGTGGATAAGCTATCGGGCCAACCAAACGTACATCACCCAGGTCGACCAGAAGGTCGCGCCGCTGGGCCAGGCTGTGCAAAGTCTTAGTCCGGCACAACGTGATGTCCTTGCCGTATTGCCACTGCTCAACGCCGTGAAGCACCTGGCCGACGACGCGCCCGATTGGGCCGAGGGCCTGGGCCTGTATCAGGGCGACATGCTCGAAGCCGAGTCCGGCAGCGTCTATCGCAAGTTGCTGATCGCCGTGTTCGCGCCTCGCTTGCTGACGCGTATCGAAGAGCAATTGCACAGCGGCGGCAGTTCAGATTTTCTCTATGAGGGGTTGAAGGCCTACCTGATGCTCGCTGACAACGAGCACTACGATGCCGACTTCATCAAGGCCTGGGTTGCCCTGGATTGGGACCGCAGCCTGCCGCGCGACCTGCCGGCCGATCAACGTCTGGCCTTGGGCGAGCATTTGCAGTCGCTGTTCGAGCGTCGTCCGCCCACCGCACGCCTGGACCCGCGTTTGATCGAAGACCTGCGCCGGCAATTGCAGCAACTGCCCGTGGCCCAGCGCGTCTATGACCGCGTCAAACGTCAGAAACTGCCCGAGGGCATCGCCGACTTTCGCCTTAACGAAGCCGCCGGGCGCGACGCTGCGCTGGTGTTCAGCCGCAAGAGCGGTAAACCGTTGGGCGAGCCATTGAGCGGATTTTTCACGGTCAAGGGCTACCGCCAGGGCTTCTTGCTCACCAGCCTGAACCAGGCTGGAACGCTGGCTGAAGAACAATGGGTGTTGGGTCGCGACGAGGCTGGGCAGCAGGACGTCGCCAGCCTGGCCGCCGAAGTGCGTCGCCTGTATTTCCAGGACTACCAGCGCCAATGGGACGCCTTGCTGGCCGACATCGACTTTGTGCCGATCACCAGCGTGGCCCAGGCCGCCGATGTCTTGCGGGTGCTGTCCGGGCCAAGTTCGCCGTTGAAAAAACTGCTGGTGGCGGTGGCGAAAGAAACCGATCTGCAACAGGAAGAACGCTTGCTGGCGACCCAAGGCGAGCAGGTCGAAGGCGGTGTGGACAAGCTCAAGGAGCGCCTGGGCAGTTTGCTCGGCCAGGAGCAGGCGACGCAAAACGCACCTCAGGCCAGCGTTGACCCGGTCACCGCGCATTTCGCCGAGCTCAACAGCATCGTCAGCAAGAGCGAAGGCGAACCGGCGGCCATCGATGGCCTGCTCGCCGACATGAACGCCTTGTACGTGCAGGTCAGCGCCATGGTTGGCGCCAGCGGCGACGCCCTGCTCGGCGAAGCGAAGAACCAGGCCCAGGCTGCTGCCACGCGGGTCAGCCTCAACGCCGAACGCCAGCCGCCGCTGGTGCAGGGCCTGGTCAAGTCGGTGGTCAACTCCACCACCAACAGCATGATGGGCGGAGTGCGCAATCAACTGAACGCCGCCTGGACCAGCGAAGTGGTGAACATCTACCGTCAGTCTCTGGCCGGGCGTTATCCCATGTCGCCAGGCAGTGCGCGGGACGCGACGCTGGACGACTTCGGTCAGTTCTTCGGCGTCGGCGGGGTGATGGACAACTACTTCCGCAAGTACCTGCAACCCTACGTCGACACCTCGACCCGGGCCTGGCGCTGGCAACCGGGCGCGGCACAGAAGCTCGGTATCGCCCCCGGCGTGCTGCAAACCTTCCAGCGTGCGGCCACCATCCGCGATGCGTTTTTCCGCTCCGGCGGCACTCAGCCGCTGGTGCGTTTTGAGCTCAAGCCGGTGGCGATGGACTCGACCATCACCCAGTTTTTACTCGATCTCGACGGCCAGCAACTGAGCTACGACCACGGCCCGAGCCGTCCGACTGCCATGCAGTGGCCCAACCCCGGCAGCATCGGCGTGGTGCGGATCTCGATCATGCCGCCCTCGGCCAATGGTCGTTCCGGCATCACCCTGGACGGCCCGTGGGCCTGGTTCCGCCTGTTGGAACAATCGGACCTGACTGCCGGCAACTCGCCGGACCGCTTTAACCTGCGGCTGCGGGTCGACGGCGCCAGCGCCTCTTACGAGCTGCGGGCCAACAGCGCCTTCAACCCCTTCAAAAGCCGTGTGCTCAGCGGCTTCAGCCTGCCGGAGCGGCTATGAGTACGCCGGGCTTCTATGGAAAGTTGGCCAGCCGCGGGGACTTTGTCAGCCGTGGCTTGCCCCAGAGTTTTATCGGCCCCTGGGATTCGTGGTTGGCGGCGGGCTTGCTCGCCAGCCAGACCGGCCTGGGCGAGCGTTGGCTGGATGCCTATCTGGTCAGCCCGTTGTGGCGCTTCATGGTCGCGCCCGGGGTCTGTGGGCCAGACGCCGCTGTGGGCGTGGTGATGCCGAGTATCGACCGGGTCGGCCGTTATTTTCCGCTGACCGTCGCGGTGTTGCTGGACCCCGACGCGGACCCGGCGTCCGTGGTGGGCGGTGCAGACGAGTGGTTTGAGCGGGTGGAGAACCTGTTGCTGAGCACGTTGAGTGTGGAGGCCAGTTTCGAGGCGTTCAACGAACAGTTGGAGACCCTCGGCAGCCCGATGTACCTGCCGCGCAACCCGAGCAGCCGTTTTGCCAGCCTGCATCGCTTTGATGCCACCGACCCGCAACAGCGTCTGAGTGCCCTCGCCGAAGCGGCCTGCGAAGGCGTGAGCGTGTGGTGGGGCCAGGGTTCGGAACGTATCGCGCCCGGTTTGATGCGGTGCCAGGGTTTGCCGGCCGCCGCTGATTTTGCGCAATTTTTGCTCGGCCAAGAAGGTGTTGTGTAGATGCGTCCAAGTGCTGGGAAAGCCTTCAAGTCTGCAAGCAAGAGCCATGTCGGCATGGTTCGCCAGGTCAATGAAGACGCGTGCCTGGATCTGCCGGAAAACGGCCTGTGGGTGGTCGCCGATGGCATGGGTGGGCACGCGGCAGGCGACTACGTCAGTAGCCTGATCGTCGACAGCCTGCGCGGCATTGCCGCGGGCCGCTCACTGGACGAATACGTCGCCGCGCTGCACAGCGACTTGCTGCGGGTCAACGCCGCGGTGCGTGAAGAAACCGCCAACCGTGGCGTGACCATGATGGGCAGCACCGTGGTGGTGCTGGTTACGCGGGACCTGCGCGGCATGTGCCTGTGGGCCGGTGACAGTCGCTTGTACCGCCTGCGCGACGGCAAGCTCGAAAGCATCTCCCGTGATCACAGCTACGTCCAGGACCTGCAGGACAGCGGCCTGCTCAGCGAAGCCGAAGCCCGGGTGCATCCACGGGCCAACATCGTCACCCGTGCGATCGGGGTCGAGGCGCAACTGAATCTGGCGATGGTCGAGCTGCTGCTGGTGCCCGGCGACAGCTACCTGCTGTGCAGCGACGGGCTGACCAAGACCGTCGAGGACGATGAAATCCGTGAAGTCCTGAACCACGACGAGCCCGGCGAGATCGCCAGCAGCCTGGTGTCCCTGGGTCTGATGCGCGGCGCGCCGGACAACATCACCGTGGTTGTCGTGAAGGTGCCGTCATGAACCCCGCTTTGAACATTCAGATCCCCGGCTACGACATTGAAGGGGAGATCGGCGAAGGCGCGATGGCCAGCGTCTACCTGGCAACCCAGCGTTCCCTGGAGCGCAAGGTGGCGCTGAAAGTCATGGCGGCCGCGCTGGCGGCCGACCCGACGTTCTGCGAGCGCTTCCTGCGCGAAGGCAAGACCCTGGCGCGCCTGTCCCACCCGCACACGGTCACCATCCATGACATCGGCAACGTCGGTGAGCTGTATTACATGGCCATGGAATACCTGCCCAACGGCACGCTCAAGGAGCGCATCGCCGCCGGCCTGTCGCCGGAGCAGGGCCTGATCTACATCCGCCAGATTGCCTCGGCCCTGGGTTATGCCCATGGCCTGGGTCTGGTCCACCGTGACGTGAAGCCGGCCAACATCCTGTTCCGCGCCGACGGCACGGCGGTACTCTCGGACTTCGGCATCGCCAAGTCCCTGGACGACCGCACGCAATTCACCCAGGCCGGTTTCGCCGTTGGCACGCCCAGCTACATGAGCCCGGAACAAGCCCGTGGGCAAGACATCGACGGTCGGGCCGACCTGTATGCCCTGGGCGTGGTGCTCTACGAAATCCTTGTCGGCAAACTGCCGTATACCGGCAATGACGCGCTGTCCACGGCCCTGGCGCACCTGACCGAACCGTTGCCGGAATTGCCGGTGCATCACGGTCGTTATCAGGACGTGTTGCGCAAGCTGTTGGCCAAGGATCCGGCGGAACGTTTCCCGGATGCGGCGGCGCTGTTGCGGGCGCTGGACAACCTGCCCGAGGAATCCTCGGACGCGACGCTGATCCGGCCGTTGCCGATCCCTGTATCGATGAAACCGACCGGCGATGATCTGGCGGGATTGACGCCGGTCTCCATCGACATTCCGACAGGGCCCGCACAGCCGCAATCCCAGCCCAAGCCAACCCCGCCACCGGTGAGCCCAACTCAACGGTCCAGCGTTTCGTCGCAGCCCAAGACCCCGCTGTTCGCACTGGCCGCTGTCGCGGTGGCCGTGGCGCTGGCGTTGGGTGGCGCGGGTTATTGGTGGCTGTCGGGCGATGGTGGAGAAGACGCGAAGCCGCCGATTGTCTCGACGTCGCCGGTTGATCCGCCGCCGGTCAAGGCGCCTGAAGTGCCCCCGGCAAAACCGCCTGTGGCGACGCAGGCCGATGGCGGCCAGCGTCCATTGTTGATGGCTGGCAAGAAAACCCTGTTCCAGCGCGTGCTGAGCAAACCGGGCGCCAAGCTCACTGAAGAAGCGGGCGCTGCGCCCGGCAAGGCGTTGCCGGCGTTTTCCGTGTTGTACGTGTATGAGCGCAAAGACCTCGATGGCAGCCCCTGGTTGCGGGTCGGCGCGGCCACGGACGGGCGCAGCGACGGTTGGTTGCCCGCCACTCAGGTCAGCGACTGGAAGCAAAGCCTGGTGCTCAAGTTCACCGAGCGTTCCGGCCGCGCGCCCGTGATGTTCCTGCGTCAGCCCGGCGAAGTGGAAAAGCTGCTGGCCGACCCTTCGGCGGCCAGGAACGTGTTGCTCAAGGCCCAGCAGAACCGCGAAGACAACCAGCAAGTGCTGGCCCTGGAACCGGCCGCCAGTGCCGTGCCGCAGAACCAGTTCTACCTGCTGCCGATCTTCGACTCCCGCGAGAGCTTCGATGAGACCGGCCAGCCGGTGCAGTTGCTGAACGTGGCGTCCATCGACCCTGGCAACACGCCGAGGGCTACGACCAACACGCCCATCAGCACCGCCAACGCTGACGCGTTCCGTACCGCCGTGGTGCTGGTGGTGGACACCACCGTGTCGATGCAGCCGTACATCGATCAAGTCCGCGACGTGGTCCACGAACTGCAAAGCCGCATCGCCGAGCGTGGCGAGCTGGACAGTGTCAGCTTCGGCATGGTGGGTTTTCGCAGCAGCACCCGGAAAACCCCCGGCCTGGAGTACGTCGCCAAGACCCTGATCACCCTGGAGCAGGGCCGCGATCCGCAACGCTTCATGGAGATGGCGCGACAGGTCAAGGCGTCCACGGTGTCGAGCCATTCGTTCAACGAAGATGCGTTTGCCGGCGTCATGGAAGCGGTGGAGGGCATGGACTGGTCCGGTTATGGCGGGCGCCTGATCCTGTTGGTCACCGATGCCGGTGCCCTGCGCAAGAACGATCCGTTTGCCGCCACGCAAATGAACGAAGCCGAAGTGCGTCAAGCGGCGCTGGGCAAACAGATCAAGATCTACGCCCTGCACCTGCTCAGCGACGCCGGCAAGAAAACCCACGGCGGTGCGCAGAGCCAATATCGCACCCTGACCGCCGACGCCAACCCGCGGATCGGTGACCTGTACATTCCGGTGCCGGGCGCCGATGTGCGCAAGTTGGGCGAGCGTGTCGACGAGATCGGTTCGGTGTTCGCCGACCTGGTGCATCAGGTGCGCAGCAACCAACCGCAAAGCGTCCCGCAGTTGAGCGCGGCGCCGAGCCTGACCGATAAATCGGCGGCGGTCGGCTACGCGATGCACATGGACTTTTTGGGGCGCAAATCTGCCAGTCAGGCCCCGCAACTGGTCAGCGCCTGGACCGCTGACCGTGACCTGACCAACCCGGCGCTGCCGGCGTTCCAGGTGTGCGTGATGCTGACCAAACTGCAACTCAACGACTTGCAGCAGTCGCTGAAACTGATCGTCGATGCGGCGCGCAAGACCCAGACGTCGCCCAAGGATTTCTTCCAGGAAATCGCCAGCGCCAGTGCCTACATGAGCCGCGATCCTTCGGCGTTGCGCAAAGGGGGCAACCTGGCTGACGGCGGGATTCTCGGCGAGTACCTCGAAGGGCTGCCGTACCGCAGCAAGTCGCTGAACATGACCCAGGATTTGTGGCTGTCCCTGAGCGTGGCCGAGCAGGAAGATTTCATCGACGAGCTGGATTCGAAAATCCGTCTCTACGAGACCTTCCACAACGATCTGGCCAACTGGGTGCGGTTCGGCGATGCCGAGCCGGGCGATGCCCTGTACCGCGTTCCGTTGTCGACGCTGCCGTGATGCTGAGCATGAGCGCCGTACACAAAAGCCGGGGCGTCGGCAGCCAGCGCTACAGCCTGGTGATTCCTCGGCTGCAATTGTGTGCCGGCGAACAACTGGCGGTGGTCGGCCCCAGCGGTTGCGGCAAGAGCACCTTGCTGGATCTGCTGGCCTTGGTGCTGGCGCCGGATCAGGCCGGGCAGTTCGACTTCACGCCGACCAACACGCCGCTGGACATCGCCGCGCTGTGGCGTGCGCGGCAGCAGGGCGCCTTGGCGGACCTGCGCAGCCGGCATCTCGGTTATGTGCTGCAAACCGGTGGTTTGCTGGGTTTTCTGGATGTGCGCGGCAACATCGAATTGTCGCGCAAACTGCTCGGCATGACGGATGACGGCAGCGTCACGCGCCTGGTCGGGCAACTGGACATCGCCGATCAACTGGGCAAGAAGCCGGCAGATCTGTCCGTCGGCCAGCGCCAGCGGGTCAGTTGCGCCCGCGCCCTGGCGCATGGGCCGCGCCTGTTGCTGGCGGATGAACCCACCGCCGCCCTTGACCCGCTGAACGCTGAGCGGGTCATGCAGTTGCTGGTGGCCCAGGCCCGCGATCACGGTGTGTGTTGTGTGGTCGCTACCCACGATGAGTCACTGGCCCGCGCCAGCGGTTTGCAGGTGCGGCGCATCAGTTGTCGTCGCGACGCCGATGGCGGCGTCACCGCGACCCTCGGGGAGGTTTGCTGATGCGCAGCGCGCTGGTGGCTTCCCTGGCCTGGCAGGATTACCGAAACGATGCCTGGCTGTCGGCCTGTTCGGTGCTGGCGCTGGTGGCGGTGGTCGCGCCATTGCTGGTCCTGTTCGGCCTGAAATTCGGCCTGGTCAGCAGCCTTACCGAGCGCCTGGAGAATGACCCGGCTACCCGGGAAATCATTCCGTTGGGCGGCGGCCGGTTCAGCGCTGAGTTCGTCGAGCAATTGGGCCGGCGCAACGACGTGGCGTTTGCCCTGGCCCGCACGCGGCAGATTGCGGCCACTGCGGATTTGAGCGGCGAGGCTGCGCCCGTCACCGTCGAAATGATCCCCACGGCGGCCAATGATCCTTTGCTTGAGCGCTTGCCGGTGCCGCAAGGGCTGGATCAAGTGGTGCTCAGCCACACCGCCGCCGAAAAGCTCGGCGCCAAGGCCGGTGATTGGCTGCAGGCCAGTTTCGGTCGACAGGTGGCTGGTCGTAGCGAGGCGCAGCGCACGCGAGTGCAGGTGTTGCACGTACTGCCGTTGCAAGCTTTTGCCCGGGATGGTTTGTTCGCGCCGCTGGCGCTGCTGGAAGCGGCCGAGGATTACCGCGACGGTCGCGCCGTGCCCGCGTTCGGCTGGCCGGGCGATGCGGTGGGGCAGAGCGCTCAGCGGGTGTACCCGGCGTTTCGTCTGTACGCCCGCAGCCTGGGTGATGTGGAGCCGCTGCGCGAGTATTTCGCGGCGCAGAACCTGCTGGTGTCCACCCAGGCCCAGACCATCGCACAGGTGCAATCGCTGAGCCGCAACCTGTCGATCGTGTTCTGGATCATCGCCGGGTTGGCGTTGGCGGGAGCGTTCGCGGCGATTTTTGCCGGTGCGCTGGCGGCGGTCGAGCGCAAGCGTCGGGAGCTGTCGGTGTTGCGTCTGCTGGGGGTTTCCACGGCAGCGCTGTTGTTGTTCGTGGTGTTGCAGGCGCTCTACAGCGCCGCACTGGCGGCCCTGTTGAGTGTCGGGCTGTATGGCCTGGCGCAGTCGGGCCTCAATTATTTATTTGCGCAGTTGCCGGGCGAGTACGCCAGCCATCTGCTGCTGCGTCACTACACCTTGGCCCTGGTGGCCGTGCTCGGCGTCAGCGCCGTGGCGGCGGCTTGTGGCGGCTGGCGGGTGGCGCGCATCCAGGCGTGTGAAGGAATTCGCGATGTATAAGTTATTGGGCGCCGCCGTGGCGCTGAGCCTGGCCGGTTTAGCCTGGGCCGACGAAAGCACCGACAAACTGGACAACCCCAAACCGTTGCCCGGTGACGTCAGCCTGCCGCTGCCGTGCGAAGGGCAAATGATGTTCCGTTACGTCTACATCCTCGCCCAAGGCACCCTGGACGATCGGGAGATCAGCCTTGGCTACCCGTTCAGCGAAGGCGAGGCCGGGCTATAAGCAGTCGTTCATTTCCGGTTATCGCCGGGACTTCATCAATGGTCAGTTCACCCTCAAGGACCTGCCTAAGGACTGGAACAAAACCATCGCGCCGTTGATGCCCAAGGCTGACGCCAAGACCCCGCTCAAGCCGATGCTGTACTTCATCGGCAAATACGAGGTCACCGCTCGCCAATACGCCCAGGTCATGGCCCAGGCGCAATCGTTGGCCAGCGGTGAACCCGCGCCGGCCTGCGAGACCCTCACAGCCGAGCTGCCCCAAGGCATGGCCGGGCGTTTGCCCAAGGTGAAGCTGTCGAAGTTCGAGGCGGAGCGCTTTGCGGCGGTGTACAGCGCCTGGCTGATGAAATACCACAAGGACCTGCTGCCGGTGAGCGGTCGCGGTACCTCGGCCGAAGATGGCGGGCTGGGCTTTGTGCGTTTGCCCACCGAAGTCGAGTGGGAATTCGCCGCCCGTGGCGGGCAAGCCGTCAGCCGCCAGGACCTGGAAGGACGCCTGTTTCCCCGGCGCTTGGAAGGCAGTGAAAGCGACGGGCCATTGGCTGACTGGGCGGTGTTTAACCAGGTCGCTGGCGGCACCGGCCAGGCGGCGCGGCTGATGCCCGTCGGCATCAAACTGCCAAACCCCATCGGTTTGTTCGACGTGATCGGCAACGCCGCCGAAATGGTTCAGGAGTCTTTCCAGCTGGTGCATGCCGGTCGCCGCCAGGGCGCCTACGGGGGCTTCGTGGTCAAGGGTGGCAACTACCTGGAAGGCGAAGGCACGCTGTTCACCGGGATGCGCCGCGAATATCCGTTGTTTGCCGCCGACGGCACCGAGCAAAGCAACGAAACCACCGGGTTTCGCGTGGCGGTCGGGGCGTTGTCGGCGCCGCGCTCGCGTTACAAGGAGCTGTTCGCCCAATGGGAGAAAGAAGGCCGTCTCGCGGCCCTGACCGATGCCATCGATGAAGCTGAAGACCCGACCAAGCGTCTGGACAGCATCATTGCCGCCAGCGTCGACCCGCGCCTGCAAGCCGAGCTGGGGCTGGTCAACGAAGAGCTCAAGCGCAACGTCTCGCTCATCGCTCAGCAGCGCGAGGAAGCGGCGGGCAACCTGATCCAGTCGGCGGCCCTGGTGGCCGAGACCATCAATAACTACAACATCCGCTTGACCAATTTACAGAACAGTCGCCAGCAGGCCGTGGACGCCAAGGACGAGGCCAGCGCCAAGCTGTTCGCCACGGCCATCAACAACGGCCGCAGCGCGCTCGATGGCGCCGTGGCGATTTACATCGACAACCTGGCCACCGGCACGCGCTACACCGATGCCGTGATCCAGGCGCAGTTTCAACGCATCAAGGAGGAGTTGGAGCGCAAGCCGGTGCTGGGCAAGAGCCTGGTGGCGCGCGCAACGTTATTCGTTCGCCATGTCGGTGCTTATCGTCAGCAAAAACGGGCCGACCCGGCGGCGATATTGAAGGAACTGCTCGCATCGAGCGGTCAGCGGTCTTGATCGTTGATTGACAGCGAGCTTGGAAGGGACTCAGGCGGCGGTGGGCCGTGCTGAGCTGGTCAACACTTAAAAAGAGAACACAATCATGCTTTTCTCCCGTACACCTTTTGCTTCGGTTTCCAAGCGTCACCTGCTGATGGTCGCTGTCGGCTTCAGCACTGTACTGACCGGCTGCGCGACGTCGCCGACGTCCAAGGTCGCGTCGAGCACCAAGGTCGAGTATTACCCTAACTGCTACGAGCCGGTGCAGCACTTGCGCTCCACCGAGGGGAACATGACCAAGTCGGTACTCACCGGCGCAGCCGTTGGCGCGGTCGGGGGTGCCCTGTTGGGGGCGCTGACCGATTCGGAAAACCGTGGCCGCAACGCCGCCATCGGTGCAGCCGGTGGTGCCTTGGCCGGTGGCGCAACCGGTTATTACACCGAGCGTCAGAAGCAGATCGCCGATGACAACCAGCGCATCGCCTCCTACGCCGCTGACGTCAACAAAAGCGCCGCCGACATCGACCGCAGCACCGCGTACGCCAAGGCTTCGCAGCAGTGCTACCAGAGCGCGTTCACCAAGCTGGTGGCTGACCGCAAGGCCAAGACCGTCAACGAAACTGAAGGCCGCAAGCGCCTGGCAGAAATCGTCTCTGGCCTGAAAGAGTCCAACGACCTGATCGTCGCGGTCAACGGCAAAGCCGCCGAAGACCTGAACAACTACACCCAGGCCTATGAAAAAGACCTGCAACAAGTGGGTGTGCAGCGTACTGACGTGGTGACCGTGGCGACCGCGGAAACCAAGCCGGTTGTGGCTTCGACCAAGACCAAAAAAGCTGTGAAGCCGGCGAAAAAACCGGTGTTGCCAAGCGTGCCGAAAGAAGCGGTCACCACCGAGAAAACCCTGCAGACCGCCAAGGCCAAGCAGGATGAAAGCAAGCAGGTTGCCAGCGCCGGCACCAGCCAGGTCAACAGCATGTGCAAAAACCCGGACCTGGGTGACTGGGCACCGGTGCCTTGCCCGAATGTTTGATTGAGTGAACGCTGTTGATCATCCCCTCGGGAGTGATCACTGCACCAAACCTGTGGGAGCTGGCTTGCTCGCGATAGGGTCGGTTCAGTTGACATCAATGTTGACTGATACGCCGCCATCGCGAGCAGGCTCGCTCCCACATTTGTTTTGTGCTGGCTGAAGTATCCGCGACAACCTTTAATCCCCTGTGGGAGCAAAGGTTGCTCGCGAAGCGGCCTTACAGCCGACTTGGCTCTCCCGGTCGTACGCCCGTCAGATCTGTGGGAGCAAAGCTTGCTCGCGAGGCGGCCTGACAGCCGGCCTGGCTCTCCCGGTTGTACTCCGATCAAACTGTGGGAGCGAGCCTGCTCGCGATGGCGGTCTGATAGCCAGCCAGGATTTGGTTGACTGGGTACATATCCGTTGCTGCGGTAACGGCGGCTTAGGGTTCCGCCCTTACGGCGGGTCACTTTTGGCAAACGCCCCAAAAGTAACCAAAAGGTCTTGCCCCACCACTTGGTGCCTCGCCTAGGCTCGGCATGCCCGAACGCAGGCATTGCTCCGTGGGCCCGCCGCGAAGGGCCATCCATGGCCCAGCGCGGCTATCCCGGCATCCATGCCGGGATGCCCACTGCGCAATACCTGCGTTCGGCCAGCGTGGTTAACGGGGCCCCAAGATCAACGTCCACCGCGAGGCGGCCTGATAGCCGGCCTGGCTTTAGCGGGTGTACACCCATCCGACCTGTTTGAGCAGAACCTGTGGGAGCAAAGCTTGCTCGCGAGGCGGCCTGGTAGCCGACCTGGCTTTAGCGGGTGTACACCCATCCGACCTGTTTGAGCAGAGCCTGTGGGAGCAAGGCTTGCTCGCGAGGCGGCCTGACAGCCGGCCTGGCTTTAGCGGGTGTACACCCATCAGACCTGTTTGAGCAGAGCCTGTGGGAGCAAAGCTTGCTCGCGAGGCGGCCTGGTAGCCGGCCTGGCTTTAGCGGGTGTACACCCATCCGACTTGTTTGAGCAGAACCTGTGGGAGCAAAGCTTGCTCGCGAGGCGGCCTGGTAGCCGACCTGTCTCTCTGGTCGTACCTCAATCCAATTGTGGGAGCGGGCTTGCTCGCGAAGGCGTCGGCACAGCTTGCATCAAAGCAAAGCGCTACCCCTTGCTCCCAGGCGCCGCCATCTCTTTTGTATCCAGATGATCCAACGCCCGCTCAACCAACAACTGAACCCCATCAGCCATGCGGCTGATCGCCAGGGCTACGCAGCGGCGTGAGTCATCGACATCATCGGCCAGGTCGGCGGCGATGGTGCTGATGGATAGCAGGTCTTCGGAGGCGTTGGCGAGCAGGGTTTCGGTGTCGATGTGAGGGGAGACGATGAAAAGCTGGTGTTTGTCGGGTTCGGGCGGTGAGGAAGGTTGGGGTTTGAGGTAGTAATCGAGAGCGCGGGTGGCGGCGTCTTCAAGCTTCTTTTCTTCGAGGGCTTCGACGCGGGATTTGTGGCCGCTTTGCGGCGGATTTGGTGTTGCTTTGAACATAATGATTTCCCTGGAGGTGGAGCCGACACCCTTCGATTGCACTTCGAAAAAAGGTGGCAGCTGTACGTAGGTGTGCAAGACCGGTCCAGGAACCCGGCAGACTCGAAAGTCTCCCACGCGCAGCCGCCATAACAATCGGCGAGCATAGAAAAATGCTCGGCGAATAGCCATAACGAATGCGTTCCTAGATCGGACTTGCACGTCCGTGTCACCGTTTTTTGCGATGACGGACAAAGGTTATCGCCGCTCGAAAGCGCTGCCTAGTTCATGAACAGCGCGGCGTTTTGAAGGAAATGTCCGAGGGTGTGGCGGGGGAAAAGAGCAAAAGATCGCAGCCTCCGGTAGCTCCTGCGGGAAATGAGTGCAGGGACTGCCGAAGGCTGCGATCTTTTGATTTTTGGTTTTGTGACTTGGCGGTCATCTTTCGTGAAAACAAGCTTATCTTCCGCTAAAGCGATCCGATGATGGCGTTCCACCGTGGAATCGCTAAACTGCCCCCGCCATTCATCTTTCTTACGAGGCCGTGCCCATGAAATTTCGCTTTCTGCTGTGGATGCTGGGGTTGTTGATGGGCAGGGCCAGTCGGACCAATCCGGCGTTCCAGCAGCAGTTGGGCGACAAGGAGCTGGTGTTTCAACTGCAAACCCTGGACGGCAAGGTCGCCCGGCATTTCACGGTGAAAGACCAGCGCATCACCAGCCAGTCCGGCACCTACCCGGAACCTGCGTTCGCCATCGCCTTCCAGGACGCGGCCTATGGCTTCGCGACGATGCAGGCCAAGAACAAGCAGTTGGCGTTCATGACCGGGATTCAGGACAAGTCGATCCAGATCAAGGGCAATCCGGCGCTGGTGATCTGGTTTCAGGGGTTGATGCGGTATTTGAAGCCGAAGAAGGCCAAAGCCTAGTTTTGAGTTGCTGCGGTACCTGTGGCGAGGGGATTTATCCCCGCTGGGCTGCGCAGCAGACCCAAAAAGGGCTGACTGTGTTCAGCCTGCTTAACCGGGGAAGCAGGTTTTTAGGGCTGCTTCGCAGCCCAGCGGGGATAAATCCCCTCGCCACAAAGGGCTCGTCAGCCCGATTGCCAGGCTGGCTTGATCATGAGCTATTTCAACCATGGCTGAACTGCGAAGCCAGTTCGCGCAACAACACCTCAGCCTCCAGCACTTTGCTCACCACTTCATTGGCTTTGTCGCGACTCAGGCCGACGCGTTCGAGCAGGGCGTCGGGGATTTCCTCATCGGGACCCGAGCCGATGCCCCGGGCGCGCAGCAGGCGCACGGCCAGGCATACCAGGTTCGGGTAGGCGGCGTATTCGCCGTCGTAGTGCGGGTCGTGCTGGAAGCGCAGGGCGGTGGCCAGCTCGTCGGGCATGTCCCAGTAGCGCATCAGCCATGAACCGATCTGCTCGCGACTGATGCCCAAGAGGTGCTGTTCCACGTAGCTGTGGCACAGGTGCGGGTTGACCTCCAGGTGCCGGCAGATTAACGAGAAGTGCGGCGGGAAGACATGGGCCAGCAACAGGTAACCGAAGTTGTGCAGCAGGCCGGACAGGTAGGTCAGGCCGCCTTCAGGACGCTGGGCGCGCGGCATGGCGCGGGTCAGGCCCTCGATGACGGCGGCGGTGTAGATCGACTGATGCCAGTACGGCGTGGTGTGTTGCGGGTGGTCCTTGGGCAGGCTCAGGGTTTTGCCCAAGGCTAGGCCCAGTGCCAGGTTGATCACCAGGTCGAAGCCCAGTACCCGGACGATGGCGTCTTCCACCGAACGGATCTTGCCGGGCGAGGCGTAGTACGGCGAGGCGGCCCAGCTCACCACTTGCGCGGCCAGGGCCGGGTCGGTTTCCACGACGCCGGTGATGTCATCGATGGTGGCGTCCGGGTCGACCCGCAGCTTGATGATCTTTTGCGCCGTTTCGGCCAGTGGCGGAATTTCGATGGTTTCTTCCAGCCGTTGCTGGATGCGCCGGGCGGTGAACGCCTGCACAGCCTGGGTGATTTCCGCGCGGTCGTCGTGCGGACGGTCCAGGTTCGGGGTGATGTTGCTCACGGCTTCGCCGAACGTCGCGGCGCTGGCCTTGGTGAGCATGGTCTTGAAGGCCTCGCTGGTCACTTCCAGCAGCAGCCCCGGTTCGCCTGAGTTGATCAGCAGCTTCGGCTCGCGCAGCAGGCTTTCTTCATACAGGCAAGGGGAGCTGGTCAGCGCCGGCAGACCGGGCAGCAGGCTCAGGTTGTGCTTGCCGAGCATGCGCTCCAGACGGTCAGTAGGCACCGCCGTGAGTTTGCGACCGGTGAGTTCGGCCAAGCGGTTGAGGTCCAGCAGTTGGCTTTGCGGGAACAGCACCATGAGGGCGCCAACGGCATCGTGTAACAGAACGGCCTGCACTTTACGGGCGGGGTTCAGGCCCGGTCGTTCGATTACTTCGTCAAAGCCGATGCCCAGTTTCTCGAGCAACAGCCGAATAACAGACGGAGCGTGCGGGGTTTCGGGGACGAGGGCAGCTTCTGTCATGGTCTGTATCCGTTTTCCTACAAGTTGAGCAGTATAACCAGCTTGCCGGGCGGGCGCGCCCAGAAACTGAGAGCGTGCTCACACTTGGCCGTATTGCTGCCCATGACGCAACCAGCGATCCAGTAGCGGGCTGACATGCTCCGGCCAGCGTTCCAGCAACGCCTGGGCGGCGTCGCGTACGGCGGGGAGCAGATCGGCGTCGCGCATCAGGTCGGCTACCTTGAATTGAAGCAGGCCGGTCTGGCGTGTGCCGAGCATTTCACCGGGCCCGCGCAGCTCCAGGTCTTTTTCGGCGATGACGAACCCGTCGTTGGTTTCGCGCATGATGCCCAGACGCTGGCGACCAATCTGCGACAGCGGCGGGTGATACAGCAAGACGCAATGGCTGGCGGCACTGCCCCGACCGACCCGGCCGCGTAGCTGGTGCAACTGCGCCAGGCCCAGGCGTTCGGGGTTCTCGATGATCATCAAGCTGGCATTGGGTACATCGACCCCGACCTCAATCACCGTGGTGGCCACCAGCAATTGCAGCGCCCCGGCCTTGAATTCGGCCATCACGGCCGCTTTCTCGGCGGGCTTCATGCGCCCGTGGATCAGCCCGACCTTGAGTTCGCCGAGGGCGGTGGTGAGGTCTTCATAGGTGGTTTCGGCAGCCTGACAGGTGAGCTCTTCGGACTCTTCAATCAGCGTGCACACCCAATAGGCCTGTCGCCCTTCGGCGCAGGCACCGCGTACGCGCTCGATCACTTCAACGCGCCGGGTGTCGGTAACCAGCACGGTATTGACCGGCGTGCGCCCGGGAGGCAATTCGTCGAGGACCGAGGTGTCGAGGTCGGCGTAGGCACTCATGGCCAGGGTCCGCGGAATCGGCGTGGCGGTCATGATCAATTGGTGAGGGCACATCCGCCCGCCCACGCCTTTCTGCCGCAAGGCCAGGCGCTGCTGCACGCCGAAGCGGTGCTGTTCGTCGATGATCACCAGCGCCAGGTTCTTGAACTGCACTTCGTCCTGGAACAAGGCATGGGTGCCGACCACCATCGGCGCGCCAGCCGCGATTTGCGCCAGGGCTGCTGCGCGATTCTTGCCTTTAAGCTTGCCGGCCAGCCAGGCGACTTCGATTCCCAGCGGTTCGAGCCAGCGCTGGAAGGTGATGAAATGCTGTTCGGCAAGAATTTCGGTAGGCGCCATCAACGCCACTTGATAACCGGCTTCCAGGGCCTGCAGCGCGGCGAGGGCGGCAACCACGGTCTTGCCGGCGCCGACATCACCCTGGATCAACCGCAGCATCGGCTCGGGCTGGCTCAGATCGTAGGCGATTTCGTTGCCGACCCGTTGCTGGGCCCCCGTAGGTTTAAAGCCGAGGTTGGCCAGGTAGCGGGCCGGTAAGTCCTTGGCCTTGGGCATGGCCGGGGCCCGCAGGGAACGCAGGCTTTCGCGCAGACGTTGCTGGGACAGTTGATGGGTCAGCAACTCTTCAAAGGCCAGCCGGTGCTGGGCCCAATGATGACCAAGGGCGAGTTCGTCGACATCGGCATCGGCCGGCGGATGGTGCAGGTAACGAATCGCATCAGCCAGTGGCGCCAGTTGATAATCCCGGGCCAGTTCGTTGGGCAGCCAGTCGGGCAGGCTACTGGGGCCGAGCAGGGTCAGGGTTTGTTGGCAGAGCTGGCGCAGGCGCTGTTGGGTCAGGCCTTCGGTGAGCGGGTAGACCGGGGTCAGGGTTTCATCCACCGGCGGCGGCTCGTCGCCGGTGATGGCGCGGTACTCCGGGTGATAGATCTCCAGCCCGGACGCACCGGGCCGCGCTTCACCGTAGCAGCGCACGCGGGTGCCACGCTTGAGGCCTTCCTTTTGCGCATTGCTGAAGTGATAGAAGCGCAGGCTCAGCCCGCCGGTGCCGTCCTGCAGGCGCACCACCAGGCTACGGCGCCGGCCCATGACCACGTCGGCGCCGCTGACGGTGCCTTCGATCACGGCGTCCTGCCCCGGCCGCAAATGACCGATGGGCACGACGCGGGTGCGGTCCTGATAACGCAGCGGCAGGTGAAACAGCACGTCCTGAAGGTTTTCCAGGCCGACCTTGGCCAGCTTCTCGGCCATGGCTTCACCGACACCCTTGAGTGCCGTGACCGGCACTTTCGACAGCTCAGTCATGGCCGTGGCTTACTTGGCAGTGGGCGGCTTGGCCACGGAACACAGGCGGATCGAGTCAGCGAGGATCTCGATGGCCTTGGGTCGCGGGAAGCTGGCGCGCCAGGCGATGGCAACGGTGCGGAACGGCACGGGCGGCGTCAGTGGGCGAACCTCAATCACGCCAGGGGCGTAATGATGACTGTCCACTGCCGACAGCGGCAAAATCGAAATGCCCAGGCCCGAGGCGACCATGTGGCGAATGGTTTCCAGGGAGCTGGATTCCACCGTGGTGTGCTTGGCGCCTTCGCTGCCTTTGGTCAGGGTCGGACAGGCTTCGAGCACCTGATCGCGGAAGCAGTGGCCTTCGCCGAGCAGTAGCAGGCTCTTGTCGTTGAGCAGGGCGGCGTCGATGGATTTTTTCTGGGTCCACGGATGCTGGGCCGGCATCAACACGTAGAACGGCTCATCGTAGAGCGGCAGGGTCAGGACATCGGCTTCGTTGAACGGCAGGGCGATGATGATCGCGTCCAGTTCGCCGTTGCGCAGTTTGTCGCGCAGCACATGGGTGAAGTTTTCTTCGATGTACAACGGCATCTGCGGGGCGACCCGGTGCAGTTGCGGAATCAGGTGCGGGAACAGGTACGGGCCGACGGTGTAGATGGCACCGACTTTCAGCGGCGCGGTCAGCTGGTTTTTGCCGGCCTGGGCCAGTTCACGGATGCCCTGGGCCTGTTCCAGGACTTTTTGCGCCTGGGCAACGATACCTTCGCCCACCGGGGTCAGGCGCACGGCGCTTTTGCTGCGCTCGAAAATCAGCACACCGAGCTCGTCTTCAAGCTTTTTCACGCCCACCGACAGCGTCGGCTGGCTGACATGGCAACGCTCGGCCGCATGACCGAAATGCTGCTCCTGGGCGAGGGTGACGATGTAGCGTAATTCTGTGAGGGTCATGGCAAGCGTCCGTGAAGTTGCGAGCCAAGCATACCGGCTGCAATCGATAGACGCACGTTATCAGACTGGGGGCGCGGTGTGACACTGTCTAATGTGGGTGTGGCGAGGGGATTTATCGATGAATATGGATTTATTTGTGGGAGCAAGGCTTGCCCGCGATGAAGCTAACGCGGTCTTCTCTGGAACCCAGGCGCCTGTATCGCGAGCAAGCTTTGCTCCCACAGGTCCCTTGCTCTACAGATACGTTCCCTTCACCCGAAGCAAGAAGCCCCTGTAACAGGGGCTTGCCAATGGGTTAACGCCGACGCTTGTCGATGGAGTAAACGAACGGCGCGACGATTTCGATGGAGCCGTTAACCAGCATGTCGGCCGGTGGCTTGGGCAGCGGTTGGGCGCGGCGAATCATTTCCAGGGTCGCCCGGTCCAGGGCGGCGTTGCCGGACTTGCTCACCAGCTCGAAGGACAATACGTTGCCTTCGGCGTCCACCACGAACCGTAAACGGTTCAAGCCTTCCTTGCCGCGCGACTGGGCGCTGGCAGGGTATTTCTTGTACTTGCCCAAGTGCGCAAGCAATGTGCCTTGCCAGCTGGCCTTGGCCGCCATTTGCGCGGGGGAAGGGCCAGGCGCCGGCTGTGCGGATTTCTCGGTCGGTGCCTTGGTCGGCTGAGTATCGCTGGGCTTTTGCTCTGACGGTTCTTCCTTGGGCGGTTCCGGTTTTTTCTCCACGGGTTTGGGCTTGGGCTTGGGCGGTTTAGGCTTGGGCTTGACCGGTTTGGGCACCGAAATTTCCGGTTTCTCGACTTCGGCGATTTTAGGCAACGGCAGTTCTTCGACCGGCTCCGGAGGCTGCGGTGGCGTGACGACTTTAGGCGGTGCGGGCGGTGGTGGAGCCGGAACCGGCGCCAGCTCGACCATCATCGCCTGGGGCGGCAATTCAATGGGCGGGTTTGACGTCCAGTTCAGCGCCAGGGCAATGGCGAGCGCATGCACGCCCAGCACCACGGCCAGGCTACCGCTGTAACGCGTCAGCTTTTGGCGCGTCGTGATCATTTCTTGGGCGCCGTCTCGAGTCCGACCAGGCCGACCTTCAAGTATCCGGCGGCGCGCAGGGCATCCATCACGTTCATCAGGTCACCGTAATCCACGCCTTTATCCGCCTGGAAGAAGATCGTCGTGTCCTTTTTGCCCTGGGTCCGGGCGTCGAGGGTCGCGCCGAGGCTATCGGCCTTGACCTCGTCTTCGCCCAGGAACAGTCGTTGGTCGGCCTTGACGCTCAGGAATACCGGTTTCTCCGGCCGTGGCGATGGCTTGGCCGTCGAGGCGGGGAGGTCGACCTTGATGTCCACGGTGGCGAGCGGAGCGGCCACCATGAAGATGATCAATAGCACCAGCATCACGTCGATGAACGGCGTGACGTTGATTTCGTGGTTCTCGGCCAGATCGTCGTCTGCGCCTTCTTTCAAATGCAGGCCCATGGCCGATTACCCCACTTTCACCATGTGCGGTTGCGAGCCACGCTCGGGTGGCAGGTGGTCGAGGTCGCGGCTGACCAGCAACAGGACTTCGGCCGAAGCGTCGGAGACCTGGGCCTTATAACCGGCAATGGAGCGAGCGAACACGTTGTAGATGACCACCGCCGGGATCGCCGCGACCAGACCCAGAGCGGTTGCAAGCAGGGCTTCGGCGATGCCGGGTGCCACGACAGCGAGGTTGGTGGTCTGGGTCTTGGCGATGCCGATGAAGCTGTTCATGATGCCCCACACGGTGCCGAACAGGCCGACGAACGGCGCGGTGGAACCGATGGTGGCGAGCACGCCGGTGCCGCTGCTCATGTTGCGACCGCAGGCCGCGACCAGACGCTCGAGGCGGAAGCTCACGCGTTCCTTGATGCCTTCCTTCTCGCGACTGTTGGCCGACAGGCTCATCTCTTCGAGGGCGTCGTGAACCAGCAGATTGGCGAGCGTGCCTTCTTTCGCCGCAGAGGCGCTGGCCTCTTTGAGGGTGGTGGCTTTTTTCAGATTGACGATTTCACCGCGCAGGCGGCGCTTGGCGCCCATCAGTTCGAAGCCTTTGGCAATCCAGATGGTCCAGGTGATGATCGAGGCGATGGCCAGGCCGATCATGACGATTTTCACGATAATGTCGGCGTTCTGGTACATGCCCCATGGCGACAGATCGTGGGCCATGCCCAGGGTATTATCGGCTTCGAGCATTTGAGGTGTGTCTGCGGCGCTGGCTTCGACGGCCTGGGCCGGGTCGGTGGCCTGAGGGGCCGCTACAGGTTCGGCGGCATCGACCGGCGTCTGGCTGGCCGCGGGTGCGGTGGCCGGGGTCGTGGCTGGCGCTTGGGCATCGGCGAGCGCGGCGGTGGGCGCCAGTAGCAGGCTGAGCAGCAGGGCTGCCATGGCGCTCCAGGCGCGAGGTCGGTTGGTTGGCGAAGCGGAGGAGAGATAGCGTGTCATGCTGGCCGGACCTGAGAGAAAAAGAAGGTTGATGTTCTTCCAGGCCTCGTGGGGCCGAGAACAAAAGTGGCGGGCATTATTGCAAGTAATTCTTGTTAACAAAAGTAATACAGTATCTTTTTTTCCTGCATTGCTAGCCGCTCGTCCCCTCAGGCAGCTAGTCTGCGGCTTTATGAAAGGAGATTTTGATGTCCGCGCCTTCTGTTTTGATCGCCGGCTGCGGTGATATCGGCGGCCGCCTGGCGAGCCAGTTACGGGCCCAGCATTGGCAGGTCTACGGCTTGCGCCGTACCGTTTCGCAGCTGCCGGCCGGGGTGGTCGGGGTGGCGGGGGATCTGTTCAGCGAGCAATGTCCCGCTGATTGGCCCACCGATGCGCTGGATTACCTGGTGTACAGCGTCGCCGCCACCGAGCATGACGAAGCGGGTTACCGCGCAGCTTATGTCCAAGGCTTGCAGCATGTGTTGAGCTGGTTGAAGCAGCACGGACAGCAGCCAAAACGACTGCTTTTTGTGTCCAGCAGCAGCGTCTACGGGCAGCAGGGTGGCGAGTGGGTCGATGAAACCTCGCCCACCGTGGCCGGTGGCTATTCCGGCCGGCTGATGCTCGAAGCTGAACAGGTGGCGCTGGACAGCGGCATCCCGGCCAGCCGTGTGCGTCTGACCGGCATCTATGGTCCGGGCCGCGAATGGTTGCTGAACCAGGTGCGCCAGGGCTATAGCGTGGTGGAAGACCCGCCGCTGTACGCCAACCGCATCCATGCCGACGACGCGGCGGGCCTGCTGGCCTTCCTGCTGGAAGCCGACCGCCAGGGCAAGACCCTGGAAGACTGCTACATCGGCGTCGACGACGCTCCCGCCGCGCTGGCCGAGGTAGTGGGTTGGCTGCGTGATTACATGGGCGTCACCCAATGGGCCGAGAACGCCAGCGTGCGCCGCGCCGGCAGCAAGCGTTGCAGCAATGCACGGGCGAAGGCCTTGGGCTGGACCCCGCGGTATCCGAGTTTTCGTGAGGGGTATGCGGCGATTCTGGAAGGGCGCTGCTGATCTTCCAGGCACCCCAAAAACAACTGTGGGAGCGACGAGCCTGTGGGAGCAAAGCTTGCTCGCGATAGCGGTTTTACAGCCAACAGAGGTGTTGTCTGTGACGACGTCATCGCGAGCAAGCTTTGCTCCCACAGGGAGTCCGCGTTACTGCTTTTCCAACACCCACTGCCGGTCACCCGGCGTGAACGAAGGCATTTCATCCGCCAGTGCCGCATTAACGGTCTGGAAAATTTCCAGCTTCTTGCCGTCGCGGGAGAAGATCCAGGTGTTGCCCTGGCCGTTCTGTTGCAGCCAGATGTTGTCGTTGCCGCCGCTCATGGAGGCGCAATCGCCGGCCAGGCACAGGGCGTAGCGGTCGGCGCCTGGCAGCCCGGTGATCTGGCCGTCGGGTTGGAACTGCACGTTGGCGCCTTGGCCGGGGCCGTTGACGATGTTCCAGGTGCCGCCCAGGTAGGCGGTATACAGCGCCCGCTCGAAACTGGCGCCCAGCGGCGCACCCTCCGGCACCTGGACCTGGGCGCGCTCGAACACTTGCTGCGGCTCGTTCTCGGTGGCGGTCTGGTTCAACTGATCACCGTCGCGTTGCAGTTCGCTGGCGGAACTGCCGTAGAAATCGACTTTCCACGCACCGTCTGCTTCGCCCAGCACCTTGCCTTCGACATTCTCGAAGCCGTTGGTGTAACGCGCCTGGCCGGCCCGGGTATTAACGTCCCATTCCAGGTTCGGGCCATAGGCCTGCAGCGCCTCGCGCAGCGGGCCGCCCTTGGCGGCGGCGTCGATCGCCGCCTGGTTGATCCAGGTGCCGCTGATATCACGGTCGGCAGGGTCGCTGGCGCAGCCGC
Organism: Pseudomonas hefeiensis; assembly: GCF_030687835.1. NCBI lineage: Bacteria > Pseudomonadati > Pseudomonadota > Gammaproteobacteria > Pseudomonadales > Pseudomonadaceae > Pseudomonas > Pseudomonas hefeiensis. Next base: position 6,256,596 of record NZ_CP117449.1, on the reverse strand, counting down.
CCAACAGCAGGGCAGCCAGCGAAAGAGCAAGCGCTTTGCGCATGGTGGAATCCTTAAACGAAAACGGCGCAGCGGGGGGAGGCTGCGCCGGGCTTGTTACTCGATGACCAGGATGGCGTCCATCTCAACCTGCGAACCCTTTGGCAGGGCAGCCACGCCGATGGCGGCGCGGGCAGGGTAAGGCTGGTCGAAGTACTTGCCCATGATCTCGTTGACCTTGGCGAAGTGGCTCAGGTCGGTGAGGAAGATGTTGAGCTTGACGATGTCCTTGAACGAACCGCCGGCAGCCTCGGCCACGGCCTTGAGGTTCTCGAACACCTGCACGGTCTGGGCTTCGAAGCCTTCTACCAGTTCCATGGTTTTCGGGTCCAGCGGGATCTGGCCCGACATGTACACGGTGTTGCCCGCCTTGATTGCCTGGGAATACGTACCGATGGCGGCCGGGGCTTTGTCGCTGGTGATAACGGTCTTGGTCATTTATGACTCCTTGTAATGGATGGGGAGCTATGCGCGCATGCGAGTGATGCGGATGACGCCAGTCAGGGCGCGCAGCTTCTTGATCACGCGGGCCAGGTGTACGCGGTCGTGCACGCTGACCACCAGTTGGACGACGCTGATGCGGCCATCGCGCTCGTCCATGCTGATTTTTTCGATATTGCCGTCGGCGGCGTTGACGCTGCTGGCCAGCAAGGCGATCAGGCCACGCTGGTGCTCCAGTTCGACCCGCAGCTCGACATTGAATTCGCCGGTGACATCCTTGGCCCAGGAGAGCTGGATGCATTTTTCCGGGTTGTGGCGGATTTCGCTGATGTTGCGGCAGTTGTCCAGGTGCACCACCATCCCTTTGCCGGCGGACAAATGGCCGACAATCGGATCGCCAGGGATCGGCGTGCAGCACTTGGCATAACTGAGCACCAGGCCTTCGGTACCGCGAATGGCCAGGGGGCCTTCGGGGCTTGGCAACTGTTCGCCTTCGCCGAGCAGGCGGCGGGCGACGACGTAGGCCATGCGATTGCCCAGGCCGATGTCTTCCAGCAGGTCTTCGATCAGTTCCAGGCGGTATTCGCTGAGCATGATCTGCACGCGTTCGGCCGGGATCTTGTCCAGGGAGCTGTCGAAGCCGTTCAGTACTTTATTGAGCAGGCGTTCGCCCAGGCTGATGGATTCAGAGCGGCGTTGTAGCTTCAGGGCGTGGCGGATGTGCGTGCGGGCCTTGCCGGTGACCACGAAGTTGAGCCATGCCGGGTTTGGCCGCGCGCCGGCGGCGCTGACGATTTCCACCGTGGAACCGCTTTGCAGCGGTTCGGACAACGGCGCCAGGCGGCGGTTGATCCGGCAGGCGATGCAGCTGTTGCCAACATCGGTGTGTACCGCATAGGCAAAGTCCACCGCCGTGGAGCCTTTAGGCAGCTCCATGATCCGGCCTTTGGGGGTGAAAACGTAGACCTCGTCCGGGAACAGGTCGATCTTCACGCTTTCGATGAACTCCAGGGAGTTGCCGGCCCGCTGCTGCATTTCCAGCACGCCTTTGACCCACTGGCGGGCCCGGGCGTGGGTGCTCTTGGGTTGTTCGTCACCGCTGGATTTGTACAGCCAGTGCGCGGCGATGCCGTTGTTGGCCATCTCTTCCATTTCACGGGTGCGGATCTGGATTTCGATCGGTACGCCGTGCATGCCGAACAGCGTGGTGTGCAGCGACTGGTAGCCGTTGGCCTTGGGGATCGCGATGTAGTCCTTGAAACGCCCTGGCAAAGGTTTGTACAAATTATGTACAGCACCCAATACGCGGTAGCAGGTATCGACCTTGTCGACGATGATCCGGAACGCATAGACGTCCATGATCTCGTTGAAGGCCCGACGCTTGCCGCGCATCTTCTTGTAGATGCCATAGAGGTGTTTCTGTCGGCCACTGACCTCGCCTTCGATGCCGTCGATGGTCAGGCAGTGGCTCAAGGATTCTTCGATCTTGTTGACGATTTCCTTGCGGTTGCCCCGGGCGCGCTTGACGGCCTGGTTGATCCGCGCCGAACGCATCGGGTGCATGGCCTTGAAGCCGAGGTCTTCGAACTCGATGCGGATCGCGTGCATGCCCAGGCGATTGGCGATGGGCGCATAGATTTCCAGGGTTTCCTTGGCGATTCGCCGGCGTTTCTCACCGGACAACACTTCCAGCGTGCGCATGTTGTGCAGGCGGTCGGCGAGCTTGACCAGGATCACGCGAATGTCGCGTGCCATGGCCATGGCCATTTTCTGGAAGTTTTCGGCCTGGGCCTCGGCCTTGGTCTCGAAGTTCATCTGGGTCAGTTTGCTGACCCCGTCGACCAGTTCGGCCACGGTTTCGCCGAACTGCGCTTGCAGCGCTTCCTTGGCGATCCCGGTGTCTTCGATCACGTCATGCAGCATCGCCGCCATCAGGCTCTGATGGTCCATGTGCATGTCGGCAAGAATGTTCGCCACCGCAAGCGGGTGCGTGACGTACGCCTCGCCGCTGCGGCGGCGCTGGCCGTCGTGGGCTTGTTCGGCGTAGAAATAGGCTCGGCGGACCAGGTTGACCTGGTCCGTGCCGAGGTAGGCCGATAAGCGATCGGCGAGGGCGTCTATGCTCGGCATGATAATGACTCCTGCCGTTTGCTGTGACCCCGCGCCGTGCTACGTCGACCAGGCATAGGCTTAGACCGCCTCGTTGGACTCGTCCTCGAACGCTGCGAACAGCGGTTCGTCTTCAACGATTTCAGCGTTGGCGATGAACTCGTAGCTCATCAGGCCTTCGGCGATTTCACGCAGCGCTACCACGGTAGGCTTGTCGTTTTCCCACTGGACCAACGGCTCTTTGCCACCGGTGGCCAGTTGACGGGCACGCTTGGTAGAGAGCATGACCAGCTCAAAGCGGTTTTCCACGTGTTCTAGGCAGTCTTCAACGGTTACGCGGGCCATGGTATTCCTCGGAGCGAATGCAATATGCGCGCTGCCCGGTTGGGCGAGCGGACTCAACAGTTTAAAAAAACGCCAGCGTTTAGGGAAGCGCTGATTTTTTAACCAGCCCCTCGACCCGCTGCAAGCTCCAATGTAAAGCCGTCGCAGCGGTTTTGGGAAGGGCTGTTCAGCCCAGCAGTTCGGCCAATAACTTACCGAAACGTTGCTGCTGGCGTTTCTGCTGCAGCTGGCTGGCACGGAAAATCGCCTTCAGATCGTCCAGCGCGTGGGCGAAATCGTCGTTGATGATCAGGTAATCGTAGTCGACGTAGTGGCTCATTTCGCTAACCGCTTCGCGCATCCGGCCTTCGATGATGTCGTCGCTGTCCTGGCCGCGATTGGTCAGGCGCTGGCGCAAGGCCTGCTGGCTCGGCGGCAGGATAAAGATCGAACGGGCCTGGGGCATCAGCTTGCGCACCTGCTCGGCACCCTGCCAGTCGATTTCCAGGATCAGGTCATGGCCTTCATCCAGGGTTTGCTGCAGATAGCTTTGCGAGGTGCCGTAGAGGTTGCCGAAGACTTCGGCGCGCTCCAGGAAGTCCCCGTGCTCGGCCATTTTTACGAACTGTTCGCGGTCGACGAAGTGATAGTTCACCCCGTCCACTTCGCCCGGGCGCATGGCGCGGGTGGTGTGCGAGACCGAGACGCGGATCTGCGGCTCGGCGTCGATCAGCGCCTTGACCAGGCTGGTCTTGCCGGCGCCCGAAGGCGCGGAAATGATGTAGAGAGTGCCGGTGCTGTGGGTCATGTCGGGTTAGCCTTACTCAATGTTCTGCACTTGTTCGCGCATTTGCTCGATCAACACCTTGAGGTTGACCGCAGCCTGGGTGCTGCGCGGGTCGAAGGCTTTGGAGCCCAGTGTGTTGGCTTCGCGGTTGAGTTCCTGCATCAGGAAGTCCAGGCGGCGACCGGCCGCACCACCGGATTTGAGCACCCGGCGAACTTCGATGATGTGGGTGCTCAGGCGATCCAGTTCTTCGGCCACGTCGCTCTTTTGCGCGAGCATGACCATTTCCTGTTCCAGGCGCTGCGGGTCCAGCTCGGCCTTCATGTCGGCGAAGCGGTCGAGCACTTTCTGGCGTTGGGTGGCGAGCATTTGCGGGACCAGCTCGCGCAGGGTGACGACGTCTTCCTCTATGGAGGTCAGACGCTCGTTGATCAACCGGGCCAGCTCCGCGCCTTCACGCTCGCGGCCGGCCTTGAGTTCTTTCAGGCCTTGGTTGAACAGCGCCAGCGCTTCGGCATTCAGGGCCTGCGGGTCGCTCGCATCACCTACCAGCACGCCGGGCCAGGCCAGGACTTCCAGCGGGTTCAGGGCGGCAGGGTGCTTGATCAGGCTGGCGACGGTTTCGGCGGCAGCCACCAGTTGCGTGGCGCGCTCACGGTCCACCTGCAAGGCCTTGCCGGTGCTTTCTTCGGTGAAGCGCAGGGTGCATTCCAGTTTGCCCCGGGACAGGCCCTGGCGCAGGGCTTCACGGACGCTGCCTTCAAGGTCACGAAAGGATTCGGGCAGGCGCAGGTGCGGCTCCAGGTAGCGGCTGTTGACCGAGCGCAGTTCCCAGCTCAGCGTGCCTTGGATGCCGGCTTTCTCGACGCGGGCGAAGGCGGTCATGCTGTGCACCATGGAGATTCCTCGCAATGCAGGCGCTCGCAACGGGTAGTCGTAGCACCTAGTATCTGTGGATAAAAGCCGAAGGGCAGCAAAGGCGCGGGATTGTAGCGCAGTGAGGCGCACGCCCCCAAACCGTGCATGTGACAAAGCGCTGCGGCTCGTCGGTCTGGGGTCAAAGGGGCTTGGCTTGGCGCAACGGTTTTTTAGAACTGCGCGACGTTTAAACTGCCCTATGGCGGCCCACGGCTCTATAATGCTCGGCAGTTTTCCGTCCTTTGTACAGGTGTTCCCTATGAAACGTCCAAGTGGTCGCGTTGCCGATCAGCTTCGCTCGATCCGCATTACCCGCAACTACACCAAACACGCCGAGGGATCTGTACTGGTCGAATTCGGTGATACCAAAGTCATCTGCACCGTCAGCGTCGAAAACGGTGTGCCACGGTTCCTCAAGGGCCAGGGTCAAGGCTGGCTGACCGCCGAATACGGCATGCTGCCGCGCTCCACCGGTGAGCGCAACCAGCGCGAGGCCAGCCGCGGCAAGCAGGGCGGGCGTACCCTGGAAATCCAGCGCCTGATCGGCCGTTCGCTGCGTGCCGCGCTGGACATGTCCAAGCTCGGTGACGTGACGCTGTATGTCGATTGCGACGTGATCCAGGCCGACGGCGGCACCCGCACCGCGTCCATCACCGGCGCCATGGTCGCGCTGGCCGATGCCTTGAAAGTGATCAAGAAGCGTGGCGGCCTCAAGGGCGGCGATCCGCTCAAGCAGATGATCGCCGCGGTCTCCGTGGGCATGTACCAGGGCGAGCCGGTGCTGGACCTGGACTACCTGGAAGACTCCGCCGCCGAGACTGACCTGAACGTGGTCATGACCAGCGCCGGCGGCTTCATCGAAATCCAGGGCACCGCCGAAGGCGCGCCGTTCCAGCCGGAAGAGTTGAGCGCTATGCTGGAATTGGCAAAGAAAGGCATGAACGAGATTTTCGAACTGCAAAAAGCCGCATTGGCTGACTGATCGTTTCGCGCTTCAGACAAGGAGAACGTCATGAGTGATGAGCAAACCCTACTGCCCCAGCCCAGCAAGGAGGCGCGCCAATGGGCGATGTTCTGTCACTTGTCCGCCTTGTTGGGCATCTGGATTCCGTTCGGTACGCTGATCGGTCCGCTGGTGCTCTGGCAGCTCAAGCGCGAAACTGACCCGCTCATCGATGCACAAGGCAAGGAAGCGCTGAACTTCCAGATCACTGTGGCAATTGCCTCGGCTATCAGCCTGCTATTGATGATCGTGGTGATCGGCTTCTTCCTGTTCGGGCTGGTGGCTATCGGTGCGCTGGTGCTGACCATCATCGGTGGAGTGAAGGCCAATGAAGGGCTGCCGTATCGGTATCCGTTTACCTGGCGGCTGGTCAAATAACGATCGATGAGTACTCCCCTGTGGGAGCGGGCTTGCTCGCGAATGGGGTGGGTCAGTCCGCGTTGAGGTGCCTGACACTCCGCCTTCGCGAGCAAGCCCGCTTGTGTCTTGCGCTACGTTTAGACTGAAGGTGAGAGCGGTGGGTGGCAAGCTGAATGCCCGGAGTGCTTAAAGCACGTGTGGGAGCCCATGCTGCCACTCACCTCTCCACTCTGGTCATTGAGCCCGAACAGTTGAACGAGCCCACCTCGAACAGTTACAAGCGTGGGCCAAGCCAGAGCGCTCTCACCTTGAGTGTAAGAGGGTTTGGCCATGTTTTCCTATCCAGCAGGTATTGATGTTTCAAAAGACAGTCTTCAGGTTCAGGTTGATCTCTTAGATGTTGGGGTGAGTTGCCCTAACGCTGAAGATGATTTTCCTGGATTAATTGGTTGGCTGCTGCTCCATCAGGTCACCCGTGTGTTGTTGGAAGCCACTGGCGGTTACGAGCGAAACGTCATGAAAGCGCTTCAGGCTGCAGGTTTTGAGGTCATTCGGATCAACCCCTGCCGAGCCAAGAGCTTTGCCAAAGCAATGGGACAACAAGCTAAAACCGACCCGATAGATGCGCGCCTCCTGGCGCAATTTGCAGCGGTCATCAAATCGGCTAACAGCCGGATCACAAGTGCCGAACAGGACGACTTGCGCGCACTGGTCCAGCAACGGGAAAACTTTACTCAGCAGAGAGATGACGACAAACGCAGATTTAAAACGGCCTCATCTGAGGCCGTTAAACCCGCGTTGCAGAGTCATATCGACTACCTGTGCGAAGCCATTAAGTTGATAGAAAAGATGATCCGTCAAAGCGCTGAAAGCCTGGACAGTGAAAAAGTCACTCGCCTGTGCTCGGTCAAGGGGATCGGTCTCGTCACGGCAGCCAGCGTAATGGCCTATCTTCCAGAGCTCGGCGAGGTTGGGCGACATCAGATAGCCGCATTAGCAGGCATCGCCCCCTACAACGACGATAGCGGCACGCACAAAGGCCAACGCCATATCAGCGGCGGTAGGTTCTCCGCCAGGCGCGCTCTGTACATGGCCTGCTGGTCAGTGATCAGGTATCAGCCTGACTTCAATGCACGCTACAAGGCGCTGCGCGAGAAAGGCAAATGCGCGAAGGTTGCGCTCATCGCATGTATGCGGATCTTGTTGATACGTCTAAACGCAATGATCCGGGATGGTTCTGAGTGGAAGGGAGACGTCGCGTAGATTGTGATTCCGGTTCCCTCAGACAATTGCATAGCCCAGAGCTGTGGGAGGCTCGCTGCCTCTGAAAAAGATGGCTAAATAAACCATCCAAGACAGTTGCTCCCACAGTTGGTTTTTTCAGCGCCTGTAAAAAACCGACATGGCTGTCGGTTTTTTTGTGGCTGCGAAACGACACTCAGATTGTCAGCGTCCAGTCGTAATCCACGATCAGTGGCGCGTGCTGCGAGAACCGTGGCTGGCGCGGCAGGCGAGCGCTTCGTACGAAACGGCGCAGACCAGGCGTCAGCAACTGGTAGTCGAAACGCCAGCCGAGGTTGAGCATCTCGGCCTGTTCGTTATCCGGCCACCAGCTGTATTGGTCGCCTTCACGGCTGACTTCCCGCAGGGCGTCAACATAGCCCATGTTGCCGACAATCTCGTCCATCCAGGCCCGTTCCGGCGCCAGGAAACCCGGGGATTGCTGGCTGTCGCGCCAGTTCTTGATGTCCAGCTTCTGTTGCGCCACGTACAGCGAGCCACAATAAATGTACTCGCGACGTTTGCGTCGCTGTTTATCCAGATAACGGGCGAAATCGTCCATCAACTTGAATTTCTGATTCAAATCTTCATCGCCGTTCTGCCCCGAAGGAAGCAGTAAGGTCGCGATGCTGACCTTGTCGAAATCGGCTTGCAGGTAGCGCCCGTAGCGGTCCGCCGTCTCGAAACCGAGACCGTTGATGACAGCCTTCGGTTGCAGCCGCGAGTACAAAGCCACGCCACCCTGGGCGGGGACTTCGGCATCGCAGGCATAAAGGAAGTAACCATCCAGTTGGAAGGCTGCATCGTCCAGTTCAAAGGCGGAGGCGCGGGTGTCCTGCAGGCAGATGACGTCGGCATTCTGTGCTTGCAGCCAACTGAGCAACCCTCGCTCCACTGCAGCCTGAATACCATTGACGTTCACACTGATGATCCGCATAAATGGCCCCAAAAATCACGTGCGTGTATGATACACGGCGTGTACCTATTTAGCTAAATCCGTGGTATTTGGGGCTTTTTTCATGCAGGCGTATCAGCGCGATTTCATTCGTTTTGCCATCGATCGCGGCGTTTTGCGCTTCGGTGAGTTCACCCTCAAGTCCGGACGCACGAGCCCGTACTTCTTCAATGCCGGCCTGTTCAACACCGGTTCCGCCCTGGCGCAACTGGGCCGTTTCTACGCGGCGGCCATTGTCGAGAGCGCGATCCCGTTCGACGTGCTGTTTGGCCCGGCCTACAAAGGCATTCCTCTGGCCGCCACCACCGCCGTCGCCTTGGCCGAACACCACGACCGCGACCTGCCTTGGTGCTTCAACCGCAAGGAAGCCAAGGCCCATGGCGAAGGGGGCAGCCTGGTGGGCGCGCCGCTGACCGGTGAAGTGCTGATCATCGACGATGTGATCACCGCCGGCACCGCCATTCGTGAAGTGATGCAGATCATCGGCTCCCAGGAAGGCGCCAAGGCCGCCGGTGTGCTGATCGCCCTGAACCGTCAGGAGCGCGGCAATGGTGAGTTGTCGGCGATCCAGGAAGTGGAGCGTGACTTCAACATTCCGGTGGTCAGCATCGTGTCGCTGACCCAGGTGCTGGAGTTTTTGGCCGACGATCCGCAGCTCAAGCAGCATTTGCCGGCGGTTGAGGCGTATCGGGCGCAGTTCGGCGTTTAAAGATTTGCACATTCCCTTGTGGGAGCGAGCCTGCTCGCGATAGCCATTTTCCATTCAACATTCATGTTGGCTGATCCACCGCTATCGCGAGCAGGCTCGCTCCCACAGGGAATCGGTGGGTAAAAAAGACCCCGCTCAGTCTGGCTGAACGGGGTCTTTTTTATGGGTGTCGCTTACGGACGTTTGCGATTGCTGATCAACGTACCCACGCCGGTATCGGTGAAGATCTCCAGCAGAATTGCATTCGGTACCCGGCCGTCGATGATCAAGGAGCTGCCAACGCCGCCCTGGACTGCTTCCAGTGCGCAGCGGATCTTCGGCAGCATGCCGCCGTAGATGGTGCCGTCGGCGATCAGTTCATCGACCTGTTGAGTCGACAATCCGGTCAGGACCTTGCCGGTCTTGTCCATCAGGCCGGCGATGTTGGTCAGCAGCATCAGCTTTTCGGCTTTCAGTGCTTCGGCAACCTTGCCCGCCACCAGGTCGGCGTTAATGTTGTACGACTCACCGTTGGCGCCCACGCCGATGGGCGCGATCACCGGGATGAAGTCGCCCTTGACCAGCAGGTTCAGCAAGTCGGTGTTGATGCCGACCACTTCGCCCACATGGCCGATGTCGATGATTTCCGGCTGGGTCATCTCCGGCGTCTGGCGGGTGACGGTGAGTTTCTTCGCCCGGATCAGCTCGGCGTCTTTACCTGTCAGGCCGATGGCGCTGCCGCCATGACGGTTGATCAGGTTGACGATGTCCTTGTTGACCTGGCCGCCGAGGACCATTTCCACCACATCCATGGTCTGCGAGTCGGTGACGCGCATGCCGTCGATGAAGTGGCTCTCGATCGACAGGCGCTTGAGCAGGTCACCGATCTGCGGGCCGCCACCGTGAACGACCACCGGGTTGATGCCCACGGCCTTCATCAGCACGATGTCGCGGGCGAAGCCGGTTTTCAGCTCCTCGCTTTCCATCGCGTTGCCGCCGTATTTGATCACCAGGGTCTTGCCGACATAGCGTCGGATATAAGGCAACGCTTCGGACAGGACCTTGGCGGTATTGGCGGCGGCTTCGCGTTCGAGGGTCATTCAGGGCTCCGGTGGTGCTTCAAAAATCAGAACGGTAGTTGAAGATCGGGTGCAACACGTTTGAGTTGGGTGTGGAACACATCCTTGATGCGCTGCAGTTCGGCTTCGTTGTCGGCTTCGAAACGCAGCACCAGCACCGGTGTGGTGTTGGATGCGCGAACCAGGCCCCAGCCTTGGGGATAGTCGACTCGCACACCGTCGATGGTGGTCAGTTCGGCCCCTTCGCCCCATTGAGCGTCATGCAGTGCATCAATGATGCTGAATTTGCTCTCTTCGGTCACATGGATATTGATTTCCGGCGTAGAAATATCGTTCGGGAAGGTCGCGAAGAGCTCTTCGGCCGTGGATTTCTCTTTGCTGAGGATCTCCAGCAGGCGCGCGGCGCTGTAGATGCCGTCGTCGAAACCGAACCAGCGCTCTTTGAAGAAGATGTGGCCGCTCATCTCGCCGGCCAGCAGGGCGCCGCTTTGCTTCATTTTCTTCTTGATCAACGAATGGCCGGTTTTCCACATTAGCGGGCGACCACCATATTCCTTGATCAGTGGCACCAGGCGGCGGGTGCATTTAACGTCGAAAATGATCTCGGCGTTCGGATTGCGCGCCACCACGTCACGTGCGAACAGCATCAGCAAGCGGTCCGGGAACACGACGCTGCCGGTGTTGGTGACCACGCCCACGCGGTCGCCGTCGCCGTCGAAGGCCAGGCCCAGGTCGGCGTTGGTTTCCTCGACCTTGGCGATCAGGTCTTGCAGGTTTTCCAGCTTGCCCGGGTCCGGGTGATGGTTGGGGAAGTTGCCGTCCACTTCGCAGAACAGCGGGATGACTTCGCAGTTCAGGGCTTCGATCAGTTGTGGGGCGATCACGCCGGCCGCGCCGTTGCCGCAATCAACCACCACTTTCAGGCGGCGGGCGAGCTTCACGTCCTTGACGATTTCATCGTTGTAGCGCTCGAGGATATCCACCTTGGTGACGCTGCCCTGGCCGCTGCTCAGGTCATTGGTCTTGAGGCGGGTGTGCAGGGCCTGGATCTGCTCGTTGGCGAGGGTGTCGCCGGCGATGACGATCTTGAAGCCGTTGTAGTTCGACGGGTTGTGGCTGCCGGTGAGCATCACACCGGATTTACCGGCCAGCACGTTGGCGGCGTAGTAGAGCGCTGGCGTCGGCACCAGGCCCACGTCGCTGACATGGCACCCGCTGTCGGCAACCCCTTTGATCAATTGTTCAACCAGCTCGGGGCCGGACAAGCGGCCATCGCGACCAACGCACACGTTCGGTTCACCCTGGGCCAGGCTCTGGGAGCCGATGGCGCGGCCGATCCAATAGGCGGTTTCGGCGGTGAGGGTCTCCGGCACCACGCCACGGATGTCGTAGGCGCGGAAGATGCTGTCAGGGAAGATCGGTGCGATTGCGGCTGGGGTGTTCATGGGCGAGGTGCTCTATCAGGAAGATGACTGGAGAGGCCGGCGGTTCGCGTCGGCAGGCTCAAACTGAAGGGTATGACGGCGTTTTTGACAGAGAGTTCGTGGTGGGAAAGTGCCATGAGACAGCGTTACCTCGACGTCCATCGCCTAATACGTTGATTCCGGGCGGGAAACCTTGCAGCAAGCCTTGATGCATTTTTCGTCCTGAAACAGAAGCTTAATAAACGGGCCGGGAAGGGCGCCCGGCCTGAAACAGCAGGATCAGTGGCTGCCGGAATGTCCGAAGCCGCCAGCGCCGCGCTGGCTCTCGTCGAACTCTTCTACCAGTTCGAAGTGGGCCTGGACCACCGGTACCAGCATCAGTTGGGCGATGCGCTCGCCCACGGCGATATTGAATGTCGTATGACCGCGGTTCCAGCACGACACCATCAGTTCGCCCTGGTAATCGGAGTCGATCAGGCCCACCAGGTTGCCCAGTACGATGCCGTGTTTATGGCCCAGGCCCGAGCGCGGCAGAATCAGGGCAGCCAGGCCCGGGTCGCCGATGTACACCGACAGGCCGGTTGGAATCAGCAAGGTCTGGCCCGGTTCGAGGATCGTGTCCTGCTTGAGCATCGCTCGCAGGTCGAGGCCGGCGGAGCCCGGCGTGGCGTATTGCGGCAGGGGGAATTCGGTGCCGATGCGAGGGTCGAGGATTTTGGCTTGTAGGGCGTGCATGTCAATTAAACCTGGTTCAGCCGTTCGGCGATAAAAGTGATCAGCTGGCGGGCAATCTTGCTCTTGCTGGTCTGGGCGAAAAGGGTGGCGTGCAACTGGCGGTCGATCACGCTGCAGGCGTTTTCTTCGCTGTTGAAACCGATGCTCGGGTTGGCGACGTCGTTGGCGACGATCAAGTCCAGGTTCTTGTCCTTGAGCTTGCGCGCGGCGTAATCGAGCAAGTGCTCGGTTTCGGCGGCGAAGCCGACACTGAACGGACGGTCGGGACGGGTAGCAATGGTAGCGAGGATGTCCGGGTTACGCACCATTTGTAGCAACAGGCCGTCGCCGCTTGTAGGGTCTTTCTTCAATTTTTGCGGGGCGACGACTTCGGGGCGGTAGTCCGCCACCGCCGCCGAGGCGATGAACAGGTCGCACGGGATGGCCGCTTCGCAGGCCGCCAGCATGTCCCGGGCGCTGACCACGTCGATGCGGGTCACCCGATCAGGGGTGGGCAAATGCACGGGGCCGGTGATCAGCGTGACCCGGGCACCGGCTTCCACGGCGGCTTCGGCCAGGGCGAAGCCCATTTTCCCGGAGCTGTGGTTGGTGATGTAGCGCACCGGGTCGATGTTTTCCTGGGTCGGTCCGGCGGTGATCAGCACATGCTTGCCGGTCAGCGCCTGGCGCTGGAAGCAGTCGGCGGCGCACTGGGCCAGGTCATTGGCTTCGAGCATGCGACCCATGCCGACATCGCCGCAGGCCTGGCTGCCGGAAGCCGGGCCAAAGACTTTCAGGTCGCGGCTCTGAAGCAATTGCAGGTTGGCCTGGGTGGCCGGGTCGCGCCACATGGCCTGGTTCATGGCCGGCGCGATGGCAACCACGGCGTCGGTGGCGAGCACCAGGGTGGTCAGCAAGTCATCAGCGATGCCTTGGGCCAGGCGGGCGATCAGGTCGGCCGTGGCCGGGGCGATCAGCACCAGGTCGGCCCACTTGGCCAGTTCGATATGACCCATGGCGGCTTCAGCCGCCGGATCGAGCAGGTCCAGGTGGACCGGGTGCCCGGACAGGGCCTGCATGGTCAGCGGGGTGATGAATTCACTGCCGCCACGGGTCATGACGACCCGCACTTCCGCGCCCTGGTCGATAAGCCTGCGGACCAGCTCGGCGCTCTTGTAGGCGGCAATGCCGCCGCCGACGCCCAGAACGATGCGTTTCCGATACAGCCGCTGCATAGGCCTGCCTTTCGATTTCAGTGGTCAGTGCAGGGCGAACCCCGGGGCAGCAGCCTGCCTGGGTGCAAATCGCCTGCAAAAAAGATGGGCTACGATATCACAGCGACCGCTACGGAACAGCGGCGCCCACAATCAGGGAGATGCTATGAGTATTCGCGATTGGCCGCTGGCCGAGCGGCCAAGGGAGAGGTTGCTGGCATTGGGGGCGGGAAGTCTTTCAGACGCCGAGTTGCTGGCAATTTTCTTACGAACCGGCGTGTCCGGTAAAAGTGCGGTGGACTTGGCGCGACACCTGCTGCATCAATTTGGTGGCCTGCGGGTTTTGCTCGAGGCTGATCTGCGCACCTTCAACGCGCAACTGGGGCTGGGACCGGCGAAATTCGCGCAGTTGCAGGCGGTGCTGGAAATGGGCCGTCGGCATCTGGCCGAACATTTACGGCGGGATTCGGTGCTGGAGAGCCCGCTGGCCGTGCGGGACTACCTCAAGGCCATGTTGCGTCATGAGCCTCATGAAGTGTTTGGATGCCTGTTCCTCGATTCCCGGCATCGGGTGCTGGCGTATGAGGCGTTGTTTCGCGGGTCCATCGACAGCGCGAGTGTCTATCCCCGGCAGGTGGTCAAGCGCGCCCTGGCCCATAACGCCGCAGCGTTGATCCTGTGCCACAACCACCCCTCCGGCAACACCGAGCCCAGCCAGGCCGACCGGGCACTCACTGAGCGGCTTCAGGAGGCGCTGGAGCTGATTGATGTGCGGGTGCTCGACCACTTCATCGTCGGCGATGGTGAGCCGCTGTCCATGGCGGAGTATGGGTGGATGTAGGCACGGTCAGGCTTGAATAATCCCTTGTGGGAGCAAAGCTTGCTCGCGATAGCGGTTTTACAGCCAACAGAGGTGTTGTATGTGACGACGGCATCGCGAGCAAGCTTTGCTCCCACAGGCTCTCACAGGCTCTCACAGGCTCCCGCAGGGGGGCTCTGTGGGGCTGTGGTTACTTGAGGCTGACCTTGGAGTAATCCTGGCGCCCAAACGGGCTCACCGCATAACCCTGCACATCCTTGCGGGTCAGGGCGAAGGCGGTTGGGTGCGCCAGGGGCAGCCACAGGGCCTGTTGCTGAATCTGCGCCTGGGCCTGCTCATAGAGTTTGGTGCGCACACCCTGTTCGCTCGTGGTCTTGCCGGCGCTGATCACTTTATCCAGTTCCGGGTTGCAGTAACGGGCGAAGTTGGTGCCGGACTTGACCGCCGCGCAGGAAAACTGCGGCGTGAGGAAGTTGTCCGGGTCACCGTTGTCGCCGGCCCAACCCATGAACAGCAAATCATGTTCGCCGGCTTTGGCGCGACGGATCAGTTCGCCCCATTCGATCACCCGGATCTCGGCCTGAATGCCGATCTGCGCCAGGTCGGCCTGCAACAGTTGCGCGCCCAGGCTGGGGTTGGGGTTCAGCAGGCTGCCGGAAGGACGGGTCCAGATGGTGGTCTGAAAGCCTTCCTTCAAGCCCGCCCTGGCCAGAAGGTCGCGGGCCTTGGCCGGATCATAGGCGTAGCCGGGCAAGTTTTTGGCATAGCTCCAGGTGTTCGGTGGGTAGGGGCCCTTGGCCGCTTCGGCGGTGCCTTCGAAAACGGCCTTGAGGTAGCTGGCCTTGTCGAAGGCCAGGTTGACGGCTTGTCGAACCTCGGGCTTGTCGAAGGGCGGGTGCTGGCTGTTAATCGCCACGAATGCGGTCATGAAGGCGTCGGTCTGCGCCACTTTCAACGTAGGCTCCTGCCTGGCGGCCTGTACGTCCTGGGGCTTGGGGGACAGAGCGATCTGGCATTCGTTGCGCCGCAGTTTTTGCAGGCGCACATTCGCGTCCGGCGTGATGGCGAAGATCAGTGGATCCACTTGGGGCTTACCGCCGAAATAGTCGCGGTTGGCTTTGTAGCGAATCGAAGCGTCTTTCTGGAACCGGCTGAAAATGAACGGGCCGGTGCCGATGGGCTGGTTGTTGAGTACTTCTGGCGTGCCGGCTTTCATCAATTGGTCGGCGTACTCAGCCGAATAGATGGAGGCAAAGCCCATGCTCAAGGTGGCCAGGAAGGTCGAATCCGCATGATCGAGGATGAAACGCACGGTCAGCGGGTCCAGCGCGTCGATTTTCTTGATCAGGCTCGGTAGCTGCATGGACTGGGCGTGGGGGAAACCGCTCTGGGCGACCTTGTGCCAGGGGTTCGCCGGGTCAAGCATGCGCTCGAAGCTGAACTTCACGTCCTCGGCGGTCAGATCGCGGCGCGGCGTGAAGTATTCGGTCCGGTGGAATTTGACCTGCGGGCGCAGCTTGAACACATAGGTCAGTCCATCGGACGAGACTTCCCAGCTCTCGGCGAGGCTGGGGATGACCTTGCCGCTGGCGGTGTCGAAATCCACCAGGCGGTTCATCAGCACGTCGGCGGATGCGTTGGTGGTGGTCAGCGAATTATATTGAACTACATCGAATCCTTCCGGGCTGGCCTCGGTACAAACGCTCAGGGCGGCTGCCTGAGCCAGCGGGCTGATCAGCAGAGGGGCGAGCAACAGTGGGAGGGCAGCGAGGCGCATGGTCGGTTTCCTGTGCAAGTCGAAGGCCCATCTGCATGTGCAGTCTGGAAAAGACCTACCCTAGTGGCCCCGTTGGAAAATGACTATCCCCTTTTTGCATTTTCCGGCACCCTGCGCCGCAGTATTAACGGCTCTAGCTCGGCATCGGTTAAAAAAACCGGCCGGCAGCGACGAGCGGTCAAAGGCGGCGCCAGCCTGTGCCCCAGCCGCTCGGGGGCGTTGCTCGGCGCTTTCCAACGAAGACAAATCACACCGCCTGTTGTTGCGCTGTGGTCTTTCTGGTATAAAGCAGCGCTCTTTTCTAGGGGCCCGGTTCCTTCACTGTAGGTGTAGCCGGTAAGACCCTTAAAGAAACGCGGCGCCTGGCGCCAAATGACTGAGAGATTAAGCGGCCAACCCATGCCGGGTTGGGCATGTGGTTTTAGAGGGCTGAGGCATGTCGAGAGTCTGTCAAGTTACCGGTAAGGGTCCGGTGACTGGGAATAACATTTCCCACGCAAACAACAAAACCCGTCGTCGTTTCCTGCCGAACCTGCAGCATCACCGCTTCTGGGTTGAAGAAGAGAAACGTTTTGTGCGTCTGCGCGTATCTGCCAAAGGCATGCGTATCATCGACAAGCGTGGCATCAGTGTCGTGCTCGCCGAACTTCGCCGCGATGGCAAGATTTAAGGGAGCTAATCATGCGTGAATTGATTCGTTTGATCTCGAGCGCCGGTACTGGTCACTTCTACACTACCGACAAGAACAAGCGTACTACCCCGGACAAAATCGAGATCAAGAAATATGATCCGGTTGTTCGCAAGCACGTGATCTACAAGGAAGGCAAAATCAAGTAATTGATTTTTCCCTTCTTACGAAAAAGGCCCGTATCGCGAGATACGGGCCTTTTTTGTTGCCGGATTTTTGTTGCCTGTCAGGGCCTCATCGCGAGCAGGCTCGCTCCCACATTGCAGCTGTGTAATGCCTGAGTTTTAGGCAAACACAATTCCCTGTGGGAGCGAGCCTGCTCGCGATGTGGCCAGGTCTGACGATCAAATCCTCAAGCCTTCTGTTCAAACACCACATAAATTTTGCGGCACGGCTCCAGCACTTCCCAAGTGCCCTTGAACCCCGCCGGGATCACAAAGCGGTCGCCGGCCCGCAGGGTCTTGGCATTGCCCTCGCTGTCGCGCAGCACGGAAACGCCCTGGACGATTTCGCAGTATTCATGTTCGGTGTAGTTGACTGTCCACTGGCCGACCGCACCTTCCCACACACCTGCATTCATTTGCCCGCAAGGGCTGTTGTAGTGGTTGAACACCGCTTGCTCGGGGTCGCCCTTGAGCACCTTGGCCGGGTCCGGGCGATAGCGTTCAGCGGTAGTACTGGCCTGACTGAAATCGACGATGTCCTGGATGCTCATGCGGTAATACCCCGGTAATGACGGCGCGAATGGCTGTAGGAGTCAAAGTCTATGTTTATTAAAACGAACATCGCAAGGCCGTTTGCCAGCGTTGTGTCAAATATATTGAAACATTACCAGCCGCTGGTTTAGGGTGGCGGGTGCCCCGCGCCGAAAACAGCGCTGAAAACAGGCTGGCTGGGCAGAATTCTTGGAGCGCTGCGCCTAGCGTGGCGTTCGTACTCAATAAGAGGAGGACACTCGCATGACCACCCTGACTCGTGCCGACTGGGAACAACGCGCCCGCGACCTGACCATCGAAGGCCGTGCCTTCATCAACGGCGAATACACCGATGCGGTGTCTGGCGAAACCTTTGACTGCCTCAGCCCGGTGGACGGCCGTGTGCTGGGCAAGATCGCCAGTTGCGACGTCGCCGACGCCCAGCGCGCCGTCGAAAACGCCCGCGCGACCTTCAATTCCGGCGTCTGGTCGCGCCTGGCGCCGAGCAAGCGCAAAGCGACGATGATCCGTTTCGCCGGCCTGCTCAAGCAGAACGCCGAAGAACTGGCCCTGCTCGAAACCCTGGACATGGGCAAGCCGATCAGCGACTCCCTGAACATCGACGTCCCCGGTGCGGCTCAAGCGCTCAGTTGGAGCGGTGAAGCCATCGACAAGATCTACGACGAGGTGGCCGCGACCCCACACGATCAATTGGGCCTGGTGACCCGCGAACCGGTTGGCGTCGTCGGCGCTATCGTGCCGTGGAATTTCCCTTTGATGATGGCCTGCTGGAAACTCGGCCCGGCGCTGTCCACCGGTAATTCGGTGGTGCTCAAGCCCTCGGAAAAATCCCCGCTCACTGCCATCCGTATTGCCGCACTGGCCGTCGAGGCCGGTATTCCCAAAGGCGTGCTTAACGTGCTGCCTGGCTACGGTCATACCGTCGGCAAGGCCCTGGCCTTGCACATGGACGTCGATACTCTGGTGTTCACCGGCTCCACCAAAATCGCCAAGCAATTGATGGTTTACTCGGGCGAATCCAACATGAAGCGTGTCTGGCTGGAAGCCGGCGGCAAGAGCCCGAACATCGTCTTCGCCGATGCCCCGGACCTGCAAGCCGCCGCCGAATCCGCGGCCAGCGCCATCGCCTTCAATCAGGGCGAAGTCTGCACCGCCGGCTCGCGGCTGTTGGTGGAGCGTTCCATCAAGGACACCTTCCTGCCGCTGGTGATTGAAGCCCTCAAAGGCTGGAAACCTGGCAACCCCCTGGATCCGGCTACCAATGTCGGCGCTCTGGTGGATACCCAGCAGATGAACACCGTGTTGTCCTACATCGAGGCCGGTCACAGCGACGGCGCCAAGTTGGTGGCCGGCGGCAAGCGGATCCTCGAAGAAACCGGCGGTACCTATGTTGAGCCGACGATTTTCGACGGTGTGAGCAACGCCATGAAAATCGCCCAGGAAGAGATTTTCGGTCCGGTGTTGTCGGTCATCGCTTTCGACACCGCCGAAGAGGCCATCCAGATCGCCAACGACACGCCGTACGGCCTGGCCGCAGCGGTATGGACCAAGGATATTTCCAAGGCTCACCTGACCGCCAAGGCGCTGCGTGCTGGCAGCGTATGGGTCAACCAGTATGACGGCGGTGACATGACCGCACCGTTCGGGGGCTTCAAGCAGTCGGGTAACGGCCGCGACAAGTCGCTGCATGCATTCGACAAGTACACCGAACTGAAGGCGACCTGGATCAAACTCTGACAGGGACGGCCCCGGATCCTGTTCGGGGCTGCATGCAGTGCTGGTCCCCTGTGGGAGCGAGCCTGCTCGCGATAGTGGTGTGACAGTCGACGACTCTGTTGAATGTTGCTCCGCTATCGCGAGCAGGCTCGCTCCCACAGTGTTTTGTGGTGATGCCTGAAAATCAATAACCATCCACAGGAGCGTGGAAATGCGTTGGGCGACCTATTTCGCCGTGTTGGCATCTGTCCTGAGTGTCGGCCTGGCCCTGGGCGTGAGCATGCCGCTGGTGTCGCTGCGTCTGGAGGGTTGGGGTTATGGTTCGTTTGCCATCGGGGTGATGGCTGCCATGCCGGCCGTGGGGGTGCTGGTCGGGGCCAAGGTGTCGAGCCGGCTCGCGGCGCGTTTTGGCACGGCGGCGTTGATGCGCTTGTGCCTATGGGGTGGGGCGCTATCCATCGGGTTGCTGGCGCTGTTGCCCAGTTATCCGGTCTGGTTGGCGCTGCGGCTGATGATCGGTGTAGTCCTGACCCTGGTGTTCATTCTTGGCGAAAGCTGGATCAACCAACTGGTGATCGAGCAATGGCGCGGACGGTTGGTGGCGCTGTACGGCAGCAGCTACGCCTTGAGTCAGTTGTCCGGCCCTTTGCTGCTGGGCGCGCTGGGGACTGATCACGATTACGGCTTCTGGGTGGGTGTCGGTCTGCTGCTGGTCTCGCCATTGCTGTTGCTGGGACGTAGCGGCGCGCCCACCAGTGAAGCCTGCAGCGTTACTTTCAAGGATCTATGGGCGTTTTGTCGGGGGTTGCCGGCAATCGCCTGGGCGGTGTCCTTGTTCGCGGCGTTCGAGGCAATGATCCTGACCTTGCTGCCGGTTTACTGTCTGCGTCAGGGCTTCAGCGCCGACATCGCGCTGGCGATGGTCAGTACGGTAGTGGTCGGTGATGCCTTGTTGCAGTTGCCCATTGGCGCCCTTGCTGACCGCTTGTCGCGCCGGTCCTTGTTCACTGGCTGCGCGGTGGCGCTGATGCTGTCGAGCCTGGCGGTTCCTCTGCTGATTGATACCTTGCTGATCTGGCCACTGTGGGTGCTGTTTGGCGCCAGCGCAGGCGGGTTGTTCACCTTGTCACTGATCCTGATCGGCGAGCGTTATCGCGACGATGCACTGGTGCGGGCCAACGCCCATATTGCGCAGTTGTGGGGGATCGGTTGCCTGATTGGTCCGCTGGCTGCAGGGGCGGGCAGTCAATGGGTCAGTGGGCATGCGCTGCCCTTGTTCATGGCGGCGGGGGCGTTCGGGTTGGTGATTCTGTTGTTGCGCCAAGGGGCGTTTGGGGCCACGCAACCTGCTTGAACAACGTGGAGCCTTGGGGGGCGTGGTGAACCTGTGGCTCCTACAGCATTCGCTCCAACCCAACGGTCATGGCGAACCAGGCGTTGAAGCGGCGCCACCAGCTGCCGGGTTCGCGTTCCAGGTCATGCAGTTGGCCGTTGTCTTCGGTGGTCCATACCAGCTTCCCGTCCTTCAGGCGGGCCTGGTAACTGAGGGCCGGCGCCATACCCTGCAAGGCCAGTTCGCGGACCTGGCCTGCGAGTTCCGTGCTGTCGACCAGCACACCGACTTCAGTGTTCCACAGCACTGAACGCGGGTCGAAATTGAACGAGCCGATGAAGGATTTCTGCCGGTCGAAGATGATCGCCTTGCTATGCAGGCTGGAGTCCGATTCGCCGTAGGACTTGCTGTAGAACAAGTGTGGGCTGCTGCCACCCGTATCCCCGGGCTGGCGGCGCAGTTCGTACAGCCGTACGCCATGTTGCAGCAAAGCCTTGCGATACGGCGCGTACCCGCCGTGCACCGCCGGTACGTCGGTGGCTTCCAGGGAGTTGGTCAAAAGACTCACCGCCACCCCGGCGTCGGCGCGGCTGGTCAGGTACACCAGCCCAGGCTGGCCGGGCACGAAGTAGGCCGAAATCATGATCAGTTCTTCCTTGACCCCCGTCAGCTCCGGGCCCAATTGTGTGGTCAGCAACAACTGCGGGTCCGGCTCATCATTGGCCAGTACTTTGCTGGGTGCATCCCACAACGCCTGGTTCCAGGCCCAGATCAACTGACTGCGCCAGGTGTCCAGGCGCGGTTGGGTCCGGTAGGAAGTCAACTGCTGGTAAAGCGTGTGATTTTCCTTGTGCGTCTGCTCAAGAGACTCTTGCAGGCGCAGGCGGCTGTTGGCCAGGTCCTGGGGGGTTGGCCGACGGGACAGGAATTGTTCGATGGGTTTGCTCAGGGCGCTGTTCCAGTATTGGTCGAAACTGTGCCCCAATTGTTCGGCCACCGGTCCAACGCCAAGCAGGTCGATGTCGGTGAAGTTCAGGTTGGGTTCGGCATCGAAATATTCATCCCCCAGATTGCGACCGCCGACGATGGCCATGCTGTTGTCCGCCAGCCAGAGTTTGTTGTGCATGCGTCGGTGTTGCAGTGACAGGTTGAGCAGCCGTCCCAGGTTGCGGGTTACCCCGGTGGCGCGCCCCAGATGGAGTGGGTTGAACAGGCGGATCTGGATCCGCGGATGAGCGGCGAGGGTTGCGATGGTCTGATCCTGGCCATCGCTGGTGGTGTCATCCAGCAGGATGCGCACGCGCACGCCCCGGTCAGCGGCCTTGAGCAATTCATCCACTAGCATTCGCGTGCTGATGCCGTCATGAACGATGTAGTACTGCAAATCCAGGCTGCTTTGGGCGTTGCGGATCAACTCGGCCCGGGCGGAGAAGGCGTCGGTACTGTCAGATAGCAGGCGAAAGCCCGAGCGTCCCTCGTGTGGAGCGGCCTGGGCCTGTACCGAGCGGCCAAACGAAGATTCGGTTGCCGGTAGCGCTTGGGAGGGTTCGCGGGTGATGTCAAAACTGGCGCAGCCGCCCAGTAACGAGGCAACTAGCAGGAGCACAGGCAGGATGGGTCTGGGTCTCACGTAGGCTCGTTCCGCTTGTTTGCGTTGATCGGCTTGTGGGTGCTGCTTCCCTGAGTAAAGCTCAGACGGCGTCGAGTCGGGTTTCGTTCAACAACGCAATGGCCGCGGCGCCGACCTTGCGTACGGCGTCCTCGATCTGTGCCGTTGGTTTGGCAGCGTAGTTCATGCGCAGGCAATTGCGGTACTTGCCGGAGGCTGAAAATATGCTGCCGACCGCGACCTGCACGCCCTGGTCATGCAGGACCCGATTGAGCTTGAGTGTGTCGAAGCCTTCGGGTAACTCGACCCAGAGCATAAAGCTGCCCCGCGGGCGGCTGGCGCGGGTACCCGCTGGAAAATAGCGGCTGACCCAGTCGATCATGACGTCGCGGTTGCGTTGGTATTGGCTGCGCATCCGGCGCAAATGCGGTTCGAAATGTCCGCCCTTGAGAAACTCCGCAATGGCAATCTGCGGTTGTGGTGCGGTGGAGCCGGTGCTGATGTATTTCATGTGCAGCACCCGTTCCAGATAGCGGCCCGGTGCGACCCAGCCAACTCGCAAGCCCGGAGCCAATGTCTTGGAAAAAGAACTGCAGAGCAGGACGCGACCATCGTCGTCGAAGGATTTGATCGTGCGGGGCCGTGGATAGGTGTAGGCCAGTTCCCCGTACACATCGTCCTCGATAATCGCCACATCGAAGCGCTGCGCCAAGGTCAGCAAGGCGCGCTTATTGGCCTCGGGCATGATGTAGCCCAGCGGGTTGTTGCAACTGGGCGTCAACTGCATGGCCTTGATGGGCCACTGCTCCAGCGCCAACTCCAGTGCCTCCAGGCTGATGCCGGTGAGCGGGTCGGTAGGGATTTCCAGGGCCTTCATGCCCAGGCCCTTGAGGGTTTGCATGGCACCGTGAAAGCTGGGTGAGTCCACCGCGACGATATCGCCCTGTTCACAGGTGGCGCGAATGCTGACCGACAGCGCTTCGTGACAGCCCGTGGTGACGATCAGGTCGCCGGCGCCCAGTTTGCAACCGGAGTCCAGCGACAGGCGAGCAATCTGTTCGCGCAACGCGAGGTTGCCGTAGATGTTGTCGTAATACAGGCCCGGCATGTCTTGCCGGCGGCTGATCTGCGCCAGGCTGCGCAGCAGCGGTTTCATGGTCGGCGAGTTGATATCCGGCATGCCACGGCCCAGTTGCACCACGTCCTTGCGTGGCACCGCGCGTATCAGCTCCAGCACTTGGTCCCATTGGGAAATGTCCACCGGCCGTTGGGCCGGGCGACCCACTACCGGCAGGTCCGGCAATTCACGGCTGGCCGGGACGAAATAGCCTGATTTGGGTTTTGGCATCGCCAGCCCACTGTCTTCCAGCACGCGGTAGGCCTGCTGCACCGTACTCAGGCTGACGCCGTGTTCCATGCTCAGTGCGCGCACTGACGGCAGCCGGTCGCCGGGACGGTAGAAGCCCTGTTCGATGCGGGTGCCGAGCAATTCGGCGAGGTTCACATAAAGGGTCATGGCGCGCTCTCGATGAAGTGGACAACGGCAACCAATACAGTTGCGACGGAAAAAGACAATTCAGTGTCGAAAAGCCGCAATCTGTATGCATGGAAAACACATTATTTGAATCTGTATTGATTATGGCCGTCCGCGCATCATGAAAGCTCTGGCTACCCAAGTAAACAGGAGCGATCAAAATGAACGGCTTGAGCGATGTGCGGCTGACGTTACACAGCCAGGAACTGGCGGCGGGGCAGGAAAAGGAGCTGCGCAATGCGATGTTGCACAATGCCCCGTCCGGTCTGAGCCGCTGGGCCCTGTTCTGGCGTCGCCTGCATACACGCAAGGCCTTGTTGGAGCTGACACCCGAACAGTTGCGTGATATCGGGCTCAGCCGGGAGCAGGCGCGGGAGGAGGGTTTGAAGCCGTTCTGGCGGCTTTAAAGCGGTGTGGGTCCTGAGATTGCTATCGCGGGCAAGCCTTGCTCCCACAGATATGCTTGCTCCCACAGATTTGAAATTGACCTGTGGGAGCAAGGCTTGCCCGCGATAGCGTCATCCGTAGTGCTGAAGTTCTTTAGGCCAACTCTTTCAACCGATGCCACAACATCCCCAGCGCCAGCAGAGGCGAACGCAAATGTTTCCCGCCGGGAAAGGTCATGTGCGGCACCTGGGCGAACAGATCGAAGCCACCGCCTTGCTGCCCGCTGATGGTCTCGGCCAATAGCTTGCCGGCCAAGTGCGTGGCATTCACGCCGTGGCCAGAGTAGGCCTGGGCGTAGTACACGTTGGGCTGATCCTTGAGTCGGCCGATCTGCGGCAAGCGGTTGGCGCCGATGCCGATCATCCCGCCCCATTGATAGTCGATTTTCACCTGCGCCAGTTGCGGGAACACCTTGAGCATTTTTGGACGCATATACGCGCCAATGTCTTGCGGGTCGCGCCCGGAATAGTGGCAGGCCCCGCCGAACAGCAAGCGCCGATCCGCTGAAAGCCGGTAGTAATCCAGCGCCACCCGTTGATCACAGACCGCCATGTTCTGCGGCAATAATGCCTGGGCCTGAGTCTGGCTCAAGGGTTCGGTGGCGATGATGTAGCTGCCGGCGGGCAGTACTTTGCCGCTGAGTTCGTTGTTCAGTCCGTTGAGGTAAGCGTTGCAGCCCAGCACCAGGGTCTTGGCCCGGACCGCGCCCTGTTGGGTATGCACCTTCACTTCAGGACCGTAATCAATGCGTGTGACCGCTGATTGTTCAAACAGCCTGACCCCCAGTTGCTGCGCGGCGCTGGCTTCGCCAAGGGCCAGGTTCAGCGGATGCAGATGGCCCGAGCCCATGTCGATCAGGCCGCCGACGTAGCGATCCGAACCCACCACACTGTGCATTTCGTGGGCTTGCAGCAGCCGGGTTTGATGGCGATAACCCAGACTGCGCAGCTCCTCGGCATCCTCAGCGAAGCCTTCCAGGTCGCCCGGCTTGTTAGCGAGGTCGCAATAACCCCAGGTGAGGTCGCAGTGGATCTGAAAACGCTCGACCCGTTGTCGGACGATTTCCACCGCCTCAAGGCCCATGAGCTTCATCTGGCGTACGCCGTCGGCACCGATGACCGGGGCGAACTGATCGAGGCCATGACCGACGCCGCGAATCAGTTGGCCGCCATTGCGCCCGCTGGCCCCCCAACCGATCTTGTGCGCTTCCAGCAGCACTACACTCATGCCGCGCTCGGCCAGTTCGATCGCCGTATTCAACCCCGAGAACCCGCCACCTACCACGCAGACATCCGCCACCAGTTCGCCTTGCAGCCGCGGATGGTCCGGTTGCGGCAGGCTGCTGGCGGCATAGTAAGAGGCGGCGTGCGAATGGCTCGGGACAGGTTGCTGAACACGGGCGTTCATGTGCGTAATCCTGATTATTGTGTTTGAGAAATTTTACGGAGCATAAGCCGGGGATTCATCCAGGGGCAACACCGGTCGGTTGGCGCTGTCTGGGATAGGGCTTTTCGTGCAAAATCCTGGATTGTCCCGCCTTGGTAGCCGCCTCGATGAGCTGCAACAGTCAAAAAATCCGCACGCTACGCCAACAGATTCCCTCGTTCGAGTGCGTACCGGGTTGTCATGACTGCTGCGGGCCAGTGACCACCTCGCCCGAGGAAATGGCCCGCTTGCCGCGCAAGACCCGTGCCGAACAGGACGCGGCCATGGAGGCGCTCGACTGCGTACACCTGGGGCCCAATGGCTGCACTGTCTATGACGAGCGACCGCTGATCTGCCGGTTGTTCGGCACCACCGCAACCCTGCCGTGCCCCAACGGACGACGGCCGGTGGAGTTGATCCATCCCCGGGTCGAGAAGCAAATTCACGAATATATGGCCAGCACCCGGCAGGTGTTGGTTTAGCAAGCAGGGATACCGAGTCGGAGCTTTCGCGAGCAGGCTCGCTCCCACAATGGATCTCCGTTGCTCACCGCCCGATGTGGGAGCGAGCCTGCTCGCGAAGCGGCCATCCAGACGACCATTGCCAGAAGGCTGCCGTCAATCCGGAATCGGCAGGTTCAAGCTCTCCTTCACTTCTTCCATCACGATGTAGCTTTTGGATTCGCGCACGTGGGGCAGCTTGAGCAGGATGTCGCCCAACAGCTTGCGGTACGAAGCCATCTCGGAAATCCGCGCCTTCACCAGATAGTCAAAATCCCCTGACACCAGATGGCATTCGAGCACGTGAGGCAATTTCAACACCGCGCGCCGGAATTCTTCAAAGGTGTCGCCGGACTTGTAGTCGAGGCTGATTTCGACAAACACCAGCAGACTACCCTTCAAATGCTGCGGATTGAGCCGGGCGTTGTAGCCCATGATGATGCCCTCGCGCTCCAGGCGGCGCACCCGCTCGGTACAGGGCGTGGTGGAGAGGCCGACCTTTTCCCCAAGCTCCGTAAAGGATATCCGTCCATCCGCCTGGAGGATGCGCAGGATGTTGCGATCGATCTTGTCCAGCTCGCGTTTGGTCTGAGTGTTGGTTCGCACAGGTGATGCGCCTCCGTGAAAAGGGTTTTTGCCGAGAATTCTCGCCAAATATAGGCATTTATATAGTGAAAAGCACTGCCTGATCTTTTCTAAACTGCGCACATTAGGGTCTGTACAACAAAACGTCAGCGGCTATCCGCGATGAGGGCTTCAACATGCGCGTTCTGGTCTTGGGTAGCGGCGTCATCGGTACCGTCAGTGCTTACTACCTGGCCCGTGCCGGGTTTGAAGTCGTGGTGGTTGATCGTCAGCCGGCGCCAGCCATGGAAACCAGTTTTGCCAACGCCGGCCAGGTGTCGCCGGGTTATGCCTCGCCGTGGGCCGCGCCAGGTGTGCCACTCAAGGCCATCAAGTGGCTGCTGCAGCGCCACGCACCGCTGGCGATCAAAGCCACCGCCGACATCGACCAGTATCTGTGGATGGCGCAGATGCTGCGCAACTGCACCGCCAATCGTTATGCCGTCAACAAGGAACGCATGGTGCGCCTGTCTGAGTACAGCCGCGACTGCCTCGACGAACTGCGCGCCGAAACCGGGATTGCTTACGAAGGCCGCAGTCTGGGGACTACCCAATTGTTCCGTACCCAGGCTCAGGTTGATGGTGCGGCCAAAGACATCGCCGTGCTGAAAGAGTCGGGTGTGCCTTTCGAAGTGCTAGACCGTGAAGGCATTGCCCGCGTCGAGCCGGCGTTGGCCAATGTCACCGACATCCTGGCTGGAGCCTTGCGTCTGCCCAATGACCAGACTGGCGACTGTCAGATGTTTACCACGCGTCTGGCGCAAATGGCCGTGAAACTCGGAGTGCAATTCCGCTTTGGCCAGGATATCCAGCGCCTGGACTACGCCGGTGATCGTATCAACGGCGTCTGGATCGACGGCAAGCTGGAAACCGCCGACCGCTACGTCCTGGCCCTGGGCAGCTATTCGCCGCAATTGCTCAAGCCGCTGGGCATTCGTGCGCCGGTGTATCCGCTCAAGGGCTATTCCCTGACCGTGCCGATCACCAACCCGGCGATGGCACCGACCTCGACCATTCTCGACGAAACCTACAAAGTCGCGATTACCCGGTTCGACAACCGCATCCGCGTCGGCGGCATGGCGGAAATCGCCGGTTTTGACCTGTCTCTCAACCCCCGTCGACGTGAAACCCTGGAGATGATCGTCAACGACCTTTATCCTCAGGGCGGCGATCTGGCCCAGGCCAGTTTCTGGACCGGTCTGCGCCCGACCACCCCGGATGGCACGCCGATCGTGGGCGCCACCCCGTTCAGGAACCTGTTCCTGAACACCGGCCACGGCACCCTCGGTTGGACCATGGCCTGTGGTTCCGGGCGCTTGCTGGCGGACCTGATGGCGAAGAAAAAACCACAGATCAGCGCCGAAGGCCTCGATATTTCCCGTTATGGCAGTAAACACCAGGAGTCTGCAAAACATGTCAATCCAGCGCCAGCTCACCAATGACCGCATGAGTCAGGTCGTCCTGCACAACGGCACCGTTTACCTGGCCGGGCAGGTTGGCAAGGACATGAGTGCCGGTATCGAGCAGCAGACTCGTGAAACCCTGGCCAATATCGAGCGTTTGCTGGACTCGGCCGGGACCGACAAAAACCATCTGCTGTCGGTGACGATTTACCTGAAAGACATCGACGCCCATTTCGAAGGCATGAACGCGATCTGGGACAAATGGCTGCCCAACGGCGTCGCGCCGGCCCGGGCCACTGTGCAAGCCAAGCTGTGCGAACCGGAAATCCTGGTGGAACTGTCCGTCGTGGCGGCGCTGCCCTGAATCCGGAAAACGATCCCTCTTTCGGTGCCGTTGGTGGTTCAAGCCGTCAGCCGGCGCCGGTTTTTTTACCTAGACCGCCTAGAAGCCTGCCGCCATGCGTCCTGCCCGTGCCCTGATCGACCTTCAAGCCTTGCGTCACAACTACCAATTGGCCCGCGAAGTCACGGGGGCCAAAGCTCTTGCGGTGATCAAGGCTGACGCTTACGGGCACGGCGCGGTGCGCTGCGCCGAGGCTTTGCAGGACACGGCCGATGGGTTTGCCGTGGCGTGCATCGAAGAAGCGCTGGAACTGCGCACCGGCGGGATTCGTGGGCCGGTCTTGCTGCTGGAGGGTTTCTTCGAGGCCGATGAACTGTCGCTGATCGTCGAGCACGATTTCTGGTGTGTGGTGCATTCGTTGTGGCAGCTCGAAGCGATTGAAAACGCGACCCTGAACAAGCCGATCACGGTCTGGCTCAAGCTCGATTCGGGGATGCATCGGGTGGGGCTGCATCCAGCGGATTATCAGGCGGCCTATCGTCGACTGCTGGCCAGCGGCAAGGTGGCGAAGATCGTGTTGATGAGTCACTTCGCCCGCGCCGATGAACTGCACGATCCCAGCAGCACCGAGCAACTGGCGGTGTTCGAGGCGGCGCGCCAGGGATTGGTGGCGCAGATCAGTTTGCGTAACTCCCCAGCAGTGCTGGGCTGGCCGCAAATGCCAAGCGACTGGGTGCGGCCGGGCATCATGCTGTACGGTGCGACACCCTTCGAGGAAGCCAACGCCGTCGCTGCGCGCCTGCAGCCGGTCATGACGCTGGAGTCGAAGATCATCAGCGTGCGTGAATTGCCCGCCGGCGAGCCGGTGGGGTATGGCGCCCGTTTTGTCACCGCGCAACCGACGCGGGTCGGCGTGGTTGCCATGGGGTACGCCGACGGTTACCCGCGCCAGGCGCCGAACGGTACGCCGGTGCTGGTGCACGGGCAGCGCAGTCAACTGGTCGGTCGGGTCTCCATGGACATGCTGTGTGTCGACTTGACGCATATCCCCCAGGCCGGGCTCGGTTCGACCGTGGAACTGTGGGGCAAGACGATCCTGGCCAGCGATGTGGCGAAAGCGGCCGGCACGATTCCTTATCAGATTTTCTGCAACCTGCGACGGGTGCCACGGCTCTATTGCGGGGGCTGACGCACAGCGCAATCTACCGAAAGTCGCTTCACCGCACGGGATTGGGGTCAAAGTGTTGTAAATACTGAACGCTGTCGCCATGATAACGCTCACTTTCCACACAACCTGATTCCCTGGAGGCTCCAGCATTGGACGTCGGTGAACGACTGCAATCCATTCGTAAACTCAAAGGCCTTTCCCAGCGTGAACTCGCCAAGCGCGCGGGCGTCACCAACAGCACCATTTCGATGATCGAGAAAAACAGTGTCAGCCCCTCGATCAGCTCGCTGCGTAAGGTTCTTGGCGGGATTCCCATGTCCATGGTCGAGTTTTTCTCCGAAGAAATCCTTCAGGAGAAACCGACCCAGATCGTCTACAAAGCCAATGAACTGATCGACATTTCCGACGGCGCCGTCACCATGAAGCTGGTGGGCAGGGCGCACCCGAGTCGGGCGATTGCCTTTCTGAACGAAATCTACCCACCTGGCGCCGATACCGGTGACGAGATGCTTACCCATGAGGGTGAGGAAACCGGGATCCTGGTGGAAGGGCGGCTGGAATTGGTGGTCGGCGTCGAAACATTCGTACTCGAAGCGGGCGACAGCTACTATTTCGAGAGCACCAAGCCACATCGTTTCCGTAATCCGTTCGATGCGCCGGCGCGACTGATCAGCGCAGCCACACCGGCCAATTTCTAGGAAAAGAGGCGCCGGGCCTGCACGGCAAAGGCGCCCGAAAGATAAGCTGTCATGACAAACAAGACCCTTGCGACTTTGGGGTTGTTTCAGTGTGACGGCCTTACCGCTATACTTGCGCCCGCCTGCAAACCGTGGCCGCAGGCGTGACTAGCCACCATTGAGGGTGTACGCGTGAATCTAATTATGAAAATGCTGGCTGTACCAGCAACCGTATTGGCCCTATGGGCAGCCAGCGCCCAAGCGGCGCCCAACGACGAAATCGCCAAGCGCCTTGAACCGGTCGGCCAGGTCTGCGTTCAGGGGCAGGAATGCAAGGGCATGGAAGTCGTGGCTTCGGCTGGCGGCGGTGGAGCCAAGACGCCGAAGGATGTTATTGCAAAACACTGCAACGCTTGCCACGGCACCGGCCTGCTGGATGCTCCGAAGATCGGCGATGCAGCAGCGTGGGGTGAACGTGCCAAGAAAGAGGGTGGCCTTGACGGGCTGCTTGCCAAAGCGATCTCTGGCATCAATGCCATGCCGCCTAAAGGTACTTGCGCCGATTGCTCGGATGACGAACTCAAGGGCGCCATCAAAGAGATGTCGGGTCTGTAATAACCCGCATCTTCCACAAGAAAGCCGCTTACGAGCGGCTTTTTTGTGCCCGGTGGTTTTACAAAGACTGTTCATCGCAACCAAGACCCGGCAAGCTCGGTCCAACCCACATTCATGGAATGTCCCGGAGGGTCGGATGGTGCAGTTGTGTTCAATCGAACAGGCGGTGGATGACGTACTCGCGCGCCTGCCAGCGCACATTCATCTGGGGATGCCCTTGGGGTTGGGCAAACCCAATCTGTTCGCCAACGCCCTGTACCGGCGTATCGCGCAATTGCCCGAGCGACGCCTGACCATCTACACGGCCCTGAGCCTGGGCCGACCAAACCTGGGTGATGGGTTGCAGAAGCGTTTTCTCGAACCCTTTATCGAACGGGTCTTTGGCGATTATCCGGAACTGGATTACCTCGCCGATCTGCACCGCGACAGCCTGCCGGCCAACATCCACGTCCAGCAATTTTTCCTGCAACCGGGCAGCCTGTTACACAGCGCGTCGGCCCAGCAGGATTACGTCAGCAGCAACTACAGCCACGCCGCGCGGGACATCAATGCCGCCGGCTTGAACCTGATCGCGCAACTGGTAGCGAGCGATCCGCAGCATCCGGACCGCCTGAGCCTGAGTTGCAATCCGGACATCACCCTCGACCTGTTGCCGATGATCGCCAAGCGGCGTGCGGCGGGGGAGACCATCCTCATGGTGGGCCAGGTGCACAGCGATCTGCCCTACATGCCCGGTGATGCGGAAGTTGGCATCGACACGTTCGACCTGCTGATCGATGAAAAGGACAGCCACACGCTTTTTTCCACGCCGAACATGCCGGTGGGGTTTCAGGATCATATGATCGGCTTGCACGCCAGTACTCTGGTGCGAGACGGCGGTACGTTGCAGATCGGCATCGGCTCAATGGGCGATGCGTTGACGGCGGCGCTGCTGGCGCGTCAAGCCGACAATGCCGCTTATCAGGCGTTGCTGGCGGAGCTGAATCTCAGCCAGTGGGCGCAGTTGATCGAGCGCGAGGGCGGGGTCGAGCCCTTTGCCAAAGGGTTGTACGGCTGCAGCGAAATGTTCGTCAACGGCTTGCTGGTGCTGGCGGAGGCCGGGATCATCCGGCGTAAGGTCTATCCCGACGAGCCGACCCAGGAACAGGCCAATGCCGGCACCCTCGACGAGGCGGCCCAACCCGACGGCATTTGCATCCACGGTGGATTCTTCCTCGGCCCGCGCAGTTTTTACCAGCGCTTGCGCGAGCTGCCCCAGAGTCGGCGCCTCGAATTCAACATGACCCGCATCAGTTACATCAACGAGCTGTACGGCCAGGAACGACTCAAGCGCCTGCAGCGACTCGACGCACGCTTCATCAACACGGTTTTCACCATGACCTTGCTGGGCGCCGGGGTGGCGGATCAACTGGAAGATGGTCGGGTACTCAGCGGCGTGGGCGGGCAGTACAACTTCGTTGCCCAGGGCCATGCGCTTGAGGGTGGACGTTCCATTCTGCTCCTGCGCAGTTGGCGTGAAGCGGGGGGCGAGATCAGTTCGAACATCGTCTGGGAATACGGCCATTGCACCATTCCCCGGCACCTGCGAGACATCGTGGTGACTGAATACGGTATCGCTGACCTGCGAGGCAAGACTGATGCCGCAGTGATCGAGGCGCTGCTGAACATCAGCGACTCACGCTTCCAGCCGGAGCTGATCGAGCAGGCGCAAAATGCCGGCAAGTTGCCGAAGGATTTCCGCCTTGATCCAAGGTTCACTGACAACACCTCGGAGCGCTTGCACGCCATCGAGGCGCGGCATCCGAATCTGTTTCCGGAATACCCCCTGGGTTGCGATTTTGACGGTGTAGAACGGGACCTGCTGCGGGCGCTCAACTGGCTCAAGAGCAAGTTCAAGCTCACCGAAATGCTGGAGCTGGGCAAGGCGGCGCTGGATGCGCCGCCGCCATCGGAATTTCCCGAGCATTTGGAGCGGATGCAGCTGGCGAGCCCTGAAGGGCTGAAAGAAGAGCTGGGCCAGCGCTTGTTGCTCGCCGGTCTCAAGATCACCGCTATCCAATGACCGCCACAGATCCCTTGTGGGAGCGGGCTTGCTCGCTCCCACAGGGATGCAGGTTCTGCTCAAGCAGGTCCGATGGGTATACAGCCGAAAGAACCAGGCCGGCTGTCAGGCCGCCTCGCGAGCAAGCTTTGCTCCCACAGGCCGGATGCAGGGCGATTATTCGATGAAGGTCACGACCCCACCGGCCAGCGATTGCACGCGGGCCAGGGATTCAACCCGATACCCCTGGGCATCCAGCTCCGCACGTCCACCCTGGAACGACTTCTCGATCACGATCCCCAAGCCGGCCACGGTGGCGCCGGCCTGCTTGATGATGGAGATCAGCGCCTGGGACGCTTTGCCGTTGGCCAGGAAGTCATCAATGATCAGCACCCGGTCACTGCTGGTCAGGTGGCGCGGACTGATGGCCACGGTGCTTTCGGTCTTTTTGGTGAACGAATACACGGTCGCGGACAACAGGTTCTCCGTCAGGGTCAGGGAGTGTTGCTTGCGGGCGAAAATCACCGGAACGCCCAGATTCAGGCCGGTCATGATCGCCGGGGCAATGCCCGAGGCTTCGATGGTGACGATCTTGGTGATGCCCGAATCCTTGAACAGCGCGGCAAATTCGTCGCCGATCAGCTTCATCAATTGCGGGTCGATCTGATGGTTCAGAAAAGCATCGACTTTCAGAACCTGGTCGGAAAGTACGATGCCGTGTTCACGAATTTTCTGGTGCAGGGCTTCCATCAAGCCTCCTTTAATGACGCCTTCGGCGCCCCTGGATTTGGAAAAAAGTTCGGTAAAAAGTAGTCGATTCTAACGCTTGAGCATCGCTCGTATATCGGCCAGGGCGCTGTTGCCGCGAACGGCCTTGACCTCGGTCGGTGTGTCGTCATTGCCTTCCCAGGCCAGGTCGTCCGGCGGCAGCTCATCGAGGAAGCGGCTCGGGGCGCAGTCGATCACCTCGCCGTATTGCTTGCGTTTGGCGGCGAAGGTAAAGGCCAACGTCTGACGGGCGCGGGTAATACCGACGTAGGCCAGGCGTCGCTCTTCTTCGATGGTGTCGGCTTCAATGCTGGAGCGGTGGGGCAGGATTTCTTCTTCCATGCCCATGATGAACACGTAGGGGAATTCCAGACCCTTGGAGGCGTGAAGAGTCATCATCTGCACGCCTTCGGCGCCGTCTTCCTCTTCTTGCTGGCGTTCAAGCATGTCCCGCAGCACGAGTTTGCCGATGGCGTCCTCGACGGTCATGTCGCCGTCTTCGTCCTTTTCCAGGGTGTTTTTCAACGCCTCGATCAAGAACCAGACGTTGCCCATGCGGTAGTCCGCTGCCTTGTCGCTGGAGCTGTTGGTACGCAGCCAGTTCTCGTAGTCGATGTCCATGACCATGCTGCGCAGCGCCGAGATCGGGTCTTCGCCGGCGCACTGTTCGCGCACCTTGTCCATGAAGCGCTTGAAGCGCGCCAAACGGTCGGTGAAGCGGCTGTCCAGATGCTCGCCCAGGCCGATTTCGTCGGTGGCGGCGTACATCGAAATTTTGCGCTCGGTGGCGTAGTTGCCAAGTTTTTCCAGAGTGGTCGAGCCGATTTCCCGACGCGGAACGTTGATCACCCGCAAGAAGGCGTTGTCGTCGTCCGGGTTCACGATCAGGCGGAAATAGGCCATCAGGTCCTTCACTTCCTGGCGGCCGAAGAAGCTGTTGCCCCCCGACAGGCGATAGGGGATCTGGTGATGCTGCAACTTCAGCTCGATCAGCTTGGCCTGGTAGTTGCCGCGATACAGGATGGCAAAATCGCTGTACGGCCGGTCGGTGCGCAGGTGCAGGCTGAGGATTTCCATGGCCACGCGCTCGGCTTCGGCGTCTTCGTTGCGGCAGCGAATCACGCGGATCTCGTCGCCGTGACCCATCTCGCTCCACAGTTGCTTTTCGAACTCGTGGGGGTTGTTGGAGATCAGTACGTTGGCGCAACGCAGGATGCGGCTGGTGGAGCGGTAGTTCTGCTCCAGCATCACCACTTTGAGCGACGGGTAGTCTTCCTTGAGCAACATCAGGTTTTCCGGCCGCGCGCCGCGCCAGGCGTAGATCGACTGGTCGTCGTCGCCCACCACGGTGAACTGGTTACGGATGCCGATCAGCAGCTTCACCAGTAAATACTGGCTGGCGTTGGTGTCCTGGTATTCGTCCACCAGCAGGTAGCGGACCTTGTTCTGCCATTTTTCGAGGATGTCGGCGTGGTCCTGGAACAGCTTGACCGGCAGCAGGATCAGGTCGTCGAAGTCCACCGCGTTGAACGCCTTGAGCGTGCGCTGGTAATGGGCGTACACGATCGCGGCGGTCTGTTCCTTGGGATTGCGGGCGTTTTCCAGGGCTTGGGGCGGCAGGATCAGATCGTTTTTCCAGGCGCCGATCATGTTCTTGATTTCGTCGACGCCGTCGTCGCCCGAATATTCCTTTTGCATGATGTCGGTCATCAGCGCCTTGACATCGGTCTCGTCGAAAATCGAGAAACCCGGCTTGTAGCCCAGCCGTGCATGTTCCTTGCGGATGATGTTCAGGCCCAGGTTGTGGAAAGTGCAGACCGTCAGGCCACGACCTTCACCGGCGCGCAGCAGGCCTCCGACCCGTTCCTTCATTTCCCGGGCGGCCTTGTTGGTGAAGGTCATGGCGACGATGTACTGGGCGCGGATACCGCAGTTCTGGATCAGGTGCGCGATCTTGCGGGTGATCACACTGGTCTTGCCGGAGCCTGCACCGGCGAGCACCAAAAGAGGGCCGCCGACATAGTTCACGGCTTCTTGCTGCCGGGGATTGAGTCGGGACATGACAGGGTCAGGGAGTCGTTTGCGAAATGGGCCGGCATTTTAACAGGCTCAGAGAATTGTGCTGCTCTGTCCGACTTGTGACGTAACACAGTATTGTCATTTGCCGCTTTTGCTACTTTCACGCAGGATGTGGGGCGAATTTGCGTCTAACGTTCGACTTTGAACGTAAAAAAAGCCGTCTAAAGCAAGTGTTTGAGAACCACTGGCATTGGTCATTAGCGGTCAGCAGGTCATAATGCCCCGCGCCTATTACCTTGCAGAGTCTAGGGAGTCAGCTTGTCAACGTCTGTCGAACCCTTGCGTTTGCTGCTATTGGCCGAAGAGCCGGTATGGTCAGCGATTTTGCGCGAGTGCCTGACCCCCATGGGGCCGTCGGTCGTGTTGATCAGTGCCCCGAACTGGGAGTCGGTCAGCAGCCTGTTCGAAGACACCCACAACGCGGTACTGCTGACTGTTGCGGCGCTGCAACCGGCACCCGGTCGTTGCCGTTTGCCGACTGTCCTGTTGCTCGAGCACGAGCCTACGATCCCGCCTGATGGCGTCAGCGATTGGCTGGTACGTGATGTACTCGATGGGGCTACTCTGCGCCGTTGCCTGCGCCATGTGCGCGAACGTGGCGTGCTGGAAAACACACTGCAGCGTCTCGCCGAACAGGATCCGCTGACCGGCATCGCCAATCGCCAGGGCTTCCAGACCCTGCTGACGGCGCGCCTGGCTGAAAACGAAGGCCGTGGCCTGGCGCTCGGTCATCTGGATCTGGATAACTTCCGCCACGCCAACGACTCCCTTGGCCACCAGGCCGGTGACCGTTTGATCCTGCAAGTAGTGTCGAGGCTCAAAGGTTCGCTTGAGGCCGGCGATCAACTGGCGCGCTTGGGCAGCGACGAATTCGCGCTGTTGATCGACACCCGCCGGGCGCCTCAGCGGGCTGAATGGATGGCCGAGCGCATCACCGAAGCCATGGCCGAACCCTATTGGGTAGACGGCGAAAGCCTGCTGATCGGTTGCAGCCTGGGGATCGCCCATGCCCGGGCCCAGGCCGGCGCGGACCCGCTGATGTGGCACGCCCATATCGCCATGCAGCAAGCCAAGAGCACACAGGGCTGCACCTTTCATATCTTCAACGAACGCATCAATCGCAATGCCCGCAGTCTCGCTGACCTGGAAAGCGAACTGCGCCGGGCGCTGCGTCGCGACGAGCTGGAATTGCATTACCAGCCCCGGCTGAGCCTGGATGGCGGCACCATCGTCGGCCTCGAAGCCCTGGTGCGCTGGCGTCATAGCGAACGCGGGCTGTTGCCCCCCAGTGAGTTCGTGCCGCTGGCCGAACAAAGCGGCCTGATCGTGCCGCTGGGCTATTGGGTGATTTCCCGGGCGCTACGGGACATGCAATCGCTGCGCGAGCGGGGATTGGCGCCGTTACACATGGCGGTCAACCTGTCGTTCCGGCAGTTTCAGGACAGTCAGTTGTTGCCGACCCTGAGCCGTTTGATCGCTGAGCGGGGGGTTGAGGCTCAATGGCTGGAATTCGAACTCACCGAAACCGCCGTCATGCGCCGCAGCGAACTGGTCAAACAGACCATGGATGCCCTGGGTCGCCTGGGGGTACGCTTTTCCCTGGATGACTTCGGCACCGGCTTCTCCTCGTTCGTGCACCTCAACAGCCTGCCCATCGCCTTGCTCAAGATCGACAAGAGCTTCGTCGGTGGCATGGAACAGCGCGAAGAGAATCGCAAGTTGGTCCACGCGATGATCAACCTGGCCCACAACCTCAACCTGGAAGTAGTGGCCGAAGGTGTGGAAACCCGGGAGCAACTGGATTTGCTGCGAAGTTACGGTTGCGATCAGGTGCAGGGTTTTTTGATCAGCAAGCCGTTGCCGTTGCCTGAGTTGGTTGAATACTTGACGCTTGACGGCAGCCAGTCGACGCAGGTCCTCGTGGTCTAACACAACCCCTTGTGGGAGCGGGCTTGCTCGCTCCCACATAGGGAGTCTCATTCGGCCTGGATGCTTTCGAAACGCCGGAGCCCAGGCTCACTGCGGATCATCCGCTTCATCTTCCACTCGAATGCCAGCGTCAGGCTCACCGCCGCGCAGGCCAGTCCCAGGGCCAGGCCCCACCAGACGCCGGTCGGCCCCCAGTTCAGGTGAAAGGCCATCCACCATGCCGCCGGTGCACCAATCAGCCAATAACAACCCAGGCCCACCAGGAAGGTGGTCTTGGCGTCCTTGAGCCCTCGGATGCAGCCCATGGCAATGGTTTGCGCGCCGTCGAACAGTTCGAACCACGCCGCTACCGCCAACAGGCTCACCGCCAGGTCGATCACCCCGCGAAACGCCGGGTCGTCGTGGTCCAGGAACAAGCCGATCAACGGGTGTGGCAACAGCCAGAACACCATGGCGAACGCCAGCATGACCGCTGCGCCGAAGCCAATTCCGACCCGACCGGCCAGCCGCGCCATCAGCAGTTGCCCGGCGCCGTAGTGCTGGCCGATGCGCATGGTGATCGCATACGACATCCCCGCCGGGACCATGAACGCCACCGAGACAATCTGCAGAGCGATCTGGTGCGCCGCCAATGGCGTGCTGCCCATGGTGCCGATGCACAGCGCGGCGAACGCGAACAGCCCGACTTCCACCGCGTAAGTCCCGCCAATTGGCAGGCCCAGGCGCCACAGTTCCTTGAGGTACTGACGATTGGGTCGCGACAGACCATTGAGCAACGGATAAGCGCGGTAGGCTTGATGTCGGTGAATATGCCAGGCCAGCGCCAGTGCCATGCAGTTGGCGACGATGGCCGTGACCAGGCCGATCCCCATCAGGCCCAATTTTGGCAGGCCGAACATGCCGGTGATCAGCGCGTAATTGAGCAGGAAATTAGCCACCGTGCCGCCGAGACTGATCACCATCACTGGCGTGGCCCGGCCGATGGCGCTGGTGAAGCCGCGCAAGGCCATGAAGCTCAGATAGCCGGGCAGGGCGAATGGCAGCACCAGCAGGAACTGGCCGGCAGCGAGGACGTTGGTTTCGGTCTGGCCGAACAGCAACAGTACCGGCTTGAGGTTCCACAGCAGGAGTCCGGCCACCAACGCCATCAACCAGGCCAGCCACAACCCGGCTTGAGTCAGTCGGGTGGCGCCTTCGACATCTCCGGCGCCCTGACGGATCGCCACCAGCGTGCCCACCGCGGCGATCACCCCGATGCAGAAAATCGAGACGAACGAATAGGTCGCTGCCCCGAGCCCGCCGCCGGCCAATGCTTCGGGGCTCAGGCGCGCCATCATCAGGGTGTCGGTCAGGACCATCAGCATGTGCGCCAACTGCGAGGCAATCAACGGCCCTGCCAGCCGCAGGATAGCCCACAGTTCGATTCGCACCGGATGCCGCATGATCATCACACTCCATGTTCAAACAAGGCTGTAAAACGGCGATTCTCGGCGCTCTCAGCGATTTGCACAAAAGGATAAAAGCGATCACTGGCATGATTAAAACTCATGCTGAGAGCTTTCTGATAGGGTGCGTAATATCGCCATAGGAGCTTTCCCGATGTCTCGTCGTCTCCCTCCTCTTTATGCGTTGCGGGCATTCGAAGCGGCAGCGCGATACAGCTCGTTCACCCGGGCCGCCGAAGAACTGTCGATTACTCAAAGTGCCGTCAGCCGGCATATTCGTACACTCGAAGAGCACTTTGCCTGTCGGCTGTTCCAGCGCAGTGGCCGTAACCTGCAGTTGACCGAAGCGGCGCGGTTGCTGCTGCCGGGCGTGCGTGAGGGGTTCATGGCGCTGGAACGGGCTTGTCATACCTTGCATGGCGAAGATGGCATCCTGCGCATGAAGGCGCCGTCCACACTGACCATGCGCTGGCTGTTGGCGCGCCTGAGTCGCTTCCGGCATCTGCAACCCGGCAATGAGGTGCAACTGACCAGTGCCTGGATGGACGTCGATTCGGTGGACTTCAACACCGAACCTTTCGATTGCGCGGTATTACTGGGCAATGGGCATTTTCCTACCGACTGGGAGGCCAGTTTGCTGTTTCCCGAGGAACTGATCCCGGTAGGTGCGCCGAACCTGCTGAACGACCAGCCCTGGGATGTGGCGCGGTTGGCCAGCGCAGAACTGCTGCACCCCACGCCGGACCGTCGTGACTGGCGCAACTGGCTTTTGCGCATGGGCTTGTCCGATCAGGTCTCGCTCAAGGGCGGGCAGGTGTTCGATACGCTGGAGCTGGGCATGATCGCAGCCGCGCGCGGCTACGGCGTGTCCATGGGGGATCTGTTGATGGTGGCCGAGGACGTGGCCCAGGGGCGCTTGAGCCTGCCATGGCCTACCGCCGTCGCCAGCGGCGAGCACTATTACCTCGTCTGGCCGAAAACCCGGCCAGGAGGTGAACGTTTGCGCCGTTTGAGCGATTTTCTCCAGAGTGAAGTCAAGGCCATGCAATTGCCCGACGTAAAGCGTCTTGGCTGAATCGTTGAAGCTTGCGTGCCAGCCACCCGGCATTATTCCTTCCAAACCGCTCAAGTATTCGGTTTCGCCGCCGAATGTGTGGAAGTAGTACTTTCGTATTAGAAAGGGACTGCCTACACATCACCCGAATAAAATTGCCGAGTGTGCGACGTGATCAGGATGATCCGGTCACTTGGCCAGGAGCCGTCATGTCTCAACCTCGTGCCCGAATCGCCTCACAGCTGGGCCTCGCCCTTGCCGTGATACTGGCGATCGTGATCTCCGGCAGCACCGTCTTTGCCTTGCGCTCGCTGGACTCCGCCAACCTCGCGACCCGTGAAGAACACCTGGCCAGCGAAGCGCGCCTGATGGCCG
Source organism: Pseudomonas hefeiensis (assembly GCF_030687835.1). Lineage (NCBI taxonomy): Bacteria > Pseudomonadati > Pseudomonadota > Gammaproteobacteria > Pseudomonadales > Pseudomonadaceae > Pseudomonas > Pseudomonas hefeiensis. The sequence goes on along the minus strand of NZ_CP117449.1, from coordinate 6,216,174 downwards.
ACCAGCTCAATACCTTCCATGGCACCCTGCGTGAAAGCACGCAGCGATTGAGCGGGCTATTCGATAAGCGCTTCAGCGTGGGCCTGAGCGTGCACCCGGACGAGCCGGTCGCGGTAGCAGGCGTGCAGGCTCCAAGCCTGAGGCTGGGCAGCGAAGTGCTGAACAACAACTTCAAGGAAGTTGATGACTTCAAGCAGACAACCGCCGGGGTGGCGACGGTGTTTGTGCGCAGCGGCGATGATTTCATTCGCGTGAGCACTTCGTTGACCAAGCAGGATGGTACGCGGGCGATCGGTACCTTGCTCGACCGTGCCGGCCCGGCTTATGCCCCGGTGATGAGTGGGCAGAGCTACATTGGTCGCGCCCTGCTTTTCGGGCGCTTCTACATGTCGCAGTACACACCCGTACGCGATAGCAGCGGTAAGATCATTGCCGTGTTGTATGTGGGATTCGATTACACCGACGCACAGAACGCCCAGTTCGAGAACCTCAAGCGCTTCCGTATCGGTCAGACCGGTTCGCTGGCCGTGCTGGATGAACAAAACAAATGGTTGGTTCCTCCAGCGGGTGTGCAGGCGCTGGAGAAGGCGACCACGACCATCAAGGAGCTGGTCAAGAAGCCGGGCAAAGGTGCGTTCTGGAGCGATACCGCCGAAGACTTTTACAGCGTCGCCGTGCCGTTCGAGGACGGTCCGTGGGCGGTGGTGGCGAGCATGCCGAAAGCCGAGATTCGCGCCGTGACTTGGAGTGTCGGTACACAACTGGCTATCGGCAGCTTGCTGGCGATGTTGTTGGCCGTTGGCTCGGCGGTGTGGCTACTGCGCAGCAAACTGGCACCGCTGGGCGATCTGGTGCGCCAGGCCGAGGCGCTGGGCGCCGGCGACCTGAGCGTGCGTCTGAACGTGTCGAGCCACGACGAAATCGGTCAACTGGCTCGTGCCTTCAACCAGATGAGCCAGGCCTTGTCGACCATGGTCGAACATATCCGCAAGGCCTCTCAAGAGGTCAACAGCCGCGCGCAGGCCCTGTCCGGATTGTCCAGTGGGGCGTATGAGGGGATGGAGCAGCAGTCCGGCGAAATCACCAGCATGGCCGGCGCAGTGGAAGAATTCAGCGCTACCTCGTTGAACATCGCCGATAACATGGGTAACACCGAGCGTCTGGCCCAGGATAATGCCCAGCAAACCCGCATCGGTCGTACGTCGATGGATGAAGCGTCCTCGTCGCTGGAGCAAATTGCTGGCGCCCTGAACAGCACCGCTACGGTCATCAACACCTTGGGCCAGCGGTCCCAGGAAATCGGCGGCATCGTCGGTGTCATCACTTCGATCGCTGAGCAGACCAACCTGCTGGCGCTCAACGCTGCCATCGAAGCCGCCCGTGCGGGCGAACAGGGCCGGGGTTTTGCCGTGGTGGCTGACGAAGTCCGTAGCCTGGCGTCTCGTACCCGTGAGGCCACTGACGAAATTTCCGGCATGATCAACAGCATCCAGCAGGAAACCGGTAACGCCATCAGCACGATGGAAAAAGGCAACTTGTTGATGCAAGAAGGCTTGTCGCGCAATGCCAACGTGGCCTCGGCCTTGGCGCGCATCGACGAGCAAAGCCGTTCGGCCGGCCAGCAATTTGCGGCGATCACCACCGCCACCCAGGAGCAGAGCAGCACCGCGACCCTGCTCAGCAGCAACCTGCAAAGCATCGCCATGGCCAACAGCGAACAGCGCGAAGTGGTCTCTAATCTGGCGATCACCGCCAAGGAACTGGAAAAACTGGCGCAGGACCTGCGCAAAGAGGTTGACCGGTTCCGCTGAGGCGTCCTGCTGGTCCTGTCGCGAGCAAGTTCACCCGGGATCCATAGGGGAGCGGGCTTGCTCGCGAAGGCGGCGGCATAGCCAACATCAGCGCCACTGACCTACCGCTATCGCGAGCAGGCTCGCTCCCGCAGGGGCTTGGCGGCGGCCAAACATTTTGCGGTCATCCTCGATCAATGTGGGAGCGGGCTTGCTCGCGAAGGCGGCGGCATAGCCAGCATCAGCGCCACTGACCTACCGCTATCGCGAGCAGGCTCGCTCCCACAGGGGCTTGGCGGCGGCCAAACATTTTGCGGTCATCCTCGATCAGTGTGGCAGCGGGCTTGCTCGCGAAGGCGGCGGCATAGCCAACATCAGCGCAATTGACCTACCGCTATCGTGAGCAGGCGCGCTCTCATAGGGCTTGGCGGTGGACAAACATTTTGCGGTCATCCTCGATCAGTGTGGGAGCGGGCTTGCTCGCGAAGGCGGCGGCATAGCCAACATCAGCGCAACTGACCTATCGCTATCGCAAAGCAAGCCCGTCCCCCCGCAAAAGCAATTTGTTCAAGCATTGCCTTTTTCAAGGTTATCGCTGTTTTTAAGCTTGCTGAAACGTTTCTTCAAGTCTATAAAAACCGCACAACTCCAAGAAAAGGCTGCTCCTATGACTCCGCTCAAACTTGTCATTGCCCTCAGCGCCCTGAGCGCTACGTCCCACGCCATGGCCTGGGATTACGTCCTGCTCGACACCGATAAAGCCGCTCAGCCCTGGAAAATCACCAGCCAGCAGCTAGGCGTGAAAACCGACAAGCCCTTTTCCGTGACGATGCGCACTCTGCATGGTGGTCGACAGGAAGGCGTCAGCATCGTCGATATCGACAACGGCACCATGAAGCTCTCGGTCGTCCCGACGCGGGGCATGAACGTGCTGCAAGCGTCGGTCGGGACTGTGCGTATGGGCTGGGATTCGCCGGTCAAGGAAGTGGTCAATCCGTCGTTCATCGAGCTCAACGGTCGCGGCGGGTTGGGTTGGCTCGAAGGCTTCAATGAACTGGTGACCCGCTGTGGCTACGAATGGGTCGGCCATCCCGGCATGGACAACGGCGAACTGCTGACCCTGCATGGCCGCGCCGCCAACATCCCGGCCAACAAAGTGACTCTGCACATCGATGAAAAACCGCCCTATGCGATTACTCTGCGGGGCGAGTTGAAGGAGCAAGCCTTCAAGAAAGTCGATTTCTCGGTACAAACCGAACTGCTGACCGAGCCCGGCAGCGTGACCTTCGCGCTCAAGGACACGCTGACCAACAACGGTGACTATCCGAAGGAATACCAGGCGCTCTACCACAGCAATTTCAGTACGCCGTTCCTGGAGCAGGGGGCTCGCTTCGCGGCACCGGTCAAGCAGGTCTCGCCGTTCAACGACAAGGCCAAGGGCGATCTGGCGGATTGGCAAACCTACCGGGCACCAACCAAGGACTACGACGAAACCGTCTACAACGTCGTGCCTTATGCCGATGCCAAGGGCGACACGCTCACCGTGCTGCACAACAAGGCCGGTAGCCTCGGTGTATCGGTGGGCTTCAACACCGGCACGCTCCCCGTGTTCTCCCTGTGGAAAAACACCGATACCCAAGGTCAGGGTTACGTGACCGGGCTGGAGCCGGGCACCAGTTTCTCTTATAACCGCCGGTATCAACGGCCATTGGGCCTGGTACCCACCATCGCGCCAAAAGAGCAGAAACAGTTCCAGATCCACTACAGCCTGTTAGCGGATAAAGGCGCCGTGGATAAAGCCCTCAAACGTATCGATGAAATCCAGGGCGCCCAGGAAACCGAGGTGCGAAATACGCCGCTGGTGGACCTGAGCAAGCCATGATGCCCTTCAGGGCGTCGCGGGCCGGTACTGCAATGCTTCGGCCAAGTGCTCTCGGCTGATTCGATCCACCCGCTCAAGGTCAGCCAGCGTGCGGGCGACCTTGAGCAGGCGGTGGGCCGCTCGCAGCGAAAGGGTCAGTCGTTCGCAGGCGGTTTCCAGCCAGGTTTCATCGGTTGTGGATAACTTGCAATGCCGACGCAACCCCGGCAGATCCAGGAACGCGTTGGCACAACCCTGGCGCTTTTGCTGGCGTTCGCGGGCCTCGGCCACCTGCTCGGCTACGGTAGCTGTATTGTCACCGGGTTTGCTTTTGGGGCTCAACGCCGTGGCTTCCCGGGCGACGGTCAGGTGCAGGTCGATGCGGTCCAGTAAAGGGCCTGAGAGTTTATTGCGGTAGCGCTGCACCATGTCAGGCGTACACGAGCATCGGCCGCTGGCCTCGCCAAGATATCCACAGGGGCAGGGATTCATCGCCGCCACCAACTGGAAGCGCGCCGGAAAGCGCACCCGGTCACGAGCGCGCGAAACCACGATGTGTCCGGACTCCAGCGGTTCCCTCAAGACTTCCAGGACCTTGCGGTCGAACTCCGGCAGTTCATCGAGAAACAGCACGCCATGGTGGGCTAGGGTGATTTCCCCAGGTTGCGGTTTTGAGCCGCCACCCACCAACGCCGGGCCGGACGCCGAGTGATGCGGCTGGCGAAACGGGCGCTGCGGCCAATGACTCAACGGCACGCAACTGGCGACCGACTGAATTGCGGCGACCTCCAGGGCTTCACTTTCAGCCAGTGGCGGCAACAACCCCGGTAAACGACTCGCCAGCAAGGTCTTGCCGGTGCCCGGTGGCCCGCTGAACAGCAGGTTATGGGCCCCCGCGGCGGCGATCAGCAATGCCCGCTTGGCCCCGACCTGGCCTTGTACTTCATTCAGGTCGGGGTAGGGCTTGCTCGCCGAGAGCAACCCGTTGGAAACATAAGGTTCCACCGGGGTGTGGCCGTTGAAGTGCGCCACCGCTTCGAGCAAATGATCCACCGCGATCACCTTCAACCCCGACGCCAGGCAGGCTTCCTCGGCATTCGCTCGCGGCACCAGCAGCGTACGCCCGGCTTTGCGCGCCGCCAGCGCCGCGGGCAACACACCGCGCACCGGGCGCACCGCGCCGGACAACGCCAACTCACCGAGGCATTCCACATCGTCCAGCATCAGGGTCGGCACCTGCACGCTGGCCGCCAGGATCCCCAAGGCAATCGCCAGGTCAAACCGCCCGCCGTCCTTCGGCAGATCCGCCGGCGCCAGGTTTACAGGTCAATACCGGGGTATGGACATCTAGAGTACAAATGTCCATATGGACACCTTCCAGCCCAGCCCTAATTAACCAATAAAGTTTCGATGATCCCAAGGGATTTCCAGTGACCCAAACTGAAGTGTTGTCGCTGCGATAACTGGCGGCTTTTGCTGGAGATGAGGATCGAGATGAGCCAGCAAGCAGATCTAAGAAGTTCTGTAGATGGGTCGGGGGTGTGGAGGGCAAATATCGTCAGGATCGACGAGCAGCCTAGCGAAATCCGCGTACTTGAATCTTGGATGGCTACTGTACTAAGGCAGCAAGATGGGAATGCGAGATGGGAATGCGGAGCGGCATATCAGGCTTTTCTCAAGCCAAACCCTTGATTTTGATATAGAAGTCAAGGTAATTACAAGATTGACGAGGAGTGAATCTGGCGTAAAATATACGTTTCTTTGGTCGAGCAGATATCTCCAGAATAGACCGGATAATCTAATGGTACGGTAAGGGTATGGCGTTGTCAATATATGGCTAAAGGTTCGAAATGCGTGGCTTACGTGGAGTTCATTACCCTCACCCTTTTTCACATCACAGTGGCTCCAGGTGTCGCCTCCTACGCCCTTCCATTCGCGCATGACCTCAAGCGGCAGAAGAATTACGTCGTCCTAGGGTTCCCGATCCTGCGGTGGTCGACAGGCGCGTTATGGGATGAGGCGAATCTTTGGCTAGGTGCTCTTGCCCAAAGCATCCCTACTCAGGGCATACGAATTAAGTCTATAAGGTCTTTGGCCTATGCCCTGATAACTTTTATGCGATTTGTAGAGAGCGAAGGGCGCCCATGGAATTATCTTCCCTTGATTCCTGCAGATAGGACAATAAACAGGTACAGAAAGCACCTGATCGACGCCAGAGAGAGCGGTGAGCTAGCACCATCAACTGTCTCCGCAAAAATGTCTGTCGTGCTGCGCTTGTTTAGATGGGCCCAGATAAACAAGATCATTAGCGCCGTTGCTTTTGAGGTAACCGGAGTTAAGGTAGTTAAGGTTCCTGACCAATATGGCCGGGAGTTAGCCGTAAGTGTAAGTTTTTCGAACTTGGCTATTCCTAATCGCAAAGCCTCGGCAGATCGAGTTGAAGGCGGGCTGATGCCAGTTTCGATAGACTATAGAAATGAGCTGATTGATTTTGCACGCGATCATCTAAGTTATGACCTATATCTAATGCTTAGAATTGCGTTTGAATCTGGTCTACGGATTGAGTCGATCTGTAATTTAAAAGTCAATACTGTCAACTGGGGCACTCCTGATTTTTTTGATGCGGAGCTGTCTTGGTTACAGGTGGGGCCCAATGTGGATGGCGCGCCTGTTGCAACTAAGTTCGGGGTGCAGGGGGCCGTCATGATTGGCACAGCGCTTTTAGATGAGCTGAAAGAATATTGCAAATCCATACGGCGAATCACTAGAGAAAATAGAGCATCTGAGGATTGTGGCGAGCTGTTATTCATAACAAAAAATGGAAACTCCTACGGTCGTCGTTCGGATACTGATCGCAGCGCCATAAACTCTCTTGTTTTTGCGGCAAAAGAAAAGGCGAGGAAGATGGGTTTGAACTTCGATGATTTTCACTTTCATCGAGCTCGTGCAACCTTCGGTGTGGCGATAGTTCAGTGTGGGATGGAATGCGAACCCAGCATACCACTGTCAGATATCTTGAGCTTCGCAAGGGACTGTCTTCTCCATAAAGACGTCGAAACCACAATGAAATACGTTAGGTTTCTGCAAAATTCAAAAATCAAAGCCAAATATGCCAATGAATACACTGCAGCAATGATGGGCAGATATAACGAGCGCAGTAAATGATAGACGATCTTGAATTTGACGGTGTGGTTTATGGGGAGGAGCGAATCCCACTGACGTTGAGGTCTTGCCTTTACGTGAATGGCGCTGGCTGCCATACAAAGAAATTTGAAGAATATCGTCTGGGTAACGTCCTTGGGCTCGTGGTGACTGCACGCATCCCGCTCGTCTACGCCCTTCACTCGGAATTGAACGGGATTGTTTCATCAGGGGGTAGTCCCAGAACTTTGGAAGGCGGTGTGTCTCGTGTACGGGCTTTTTATATGTACAGTGACGGACTAGGTATCGACCCAACCAAGGCAAATGCTTGCAGCCTATATTGTGGATGGGTCAAAAGCCTCTATAAAAGTGTTAATAGCGGTGATGCTAAAGAGGACGGCTGTTACGGGAAAGCTAGTGGCATGGCGACGTTGCTCGGAAACGCTACAGGCCTGGGCCGGGAATTTTTTGTATTAAATGCTGGGCTAACGGCCCCTAGCAAAAAAAATGCATTCCCCCAAATAGATAAGCAAAACCTTGGCAGTGCTAAGCGCTTTATCGATGACTTGATGGATATTCGTAACTGCTTAGGAATCGAAGCATTTCAGCGACCTCTGCCAGCGCAGCTTAAGATGTCAAATGGTCAGGAGATAATGCTGTACAGTGGCCTAACTCAGCATGAACAATTACTGGCTGATAAGCTTGCAAATGTAAGTTTAAGAGTTCGGTATGCCTTATATAATGTCCGAGTGGAAACTGAATTGATGTTATTTATAAGTCAGACGTCCATGAACTTGTCGGACGCTGCAGGGCTCAAATTTCAGGAGCTAAAGTTCTACACAGTTGGTGCCAGTTTTGAAGCGCGCACATACAAAGGCCGAAAACAAGGCGAAGTTATATTCACGGCTTACGGTGAGTATAAGCCTTATTTCTTGGATTTTCTTGCGTTCAGAAAAGCGCTGGGCATCAGCGAACATACCAACCTGTTATTCGGTAAGTTGCCACAGGCCGGAAGAACTGTTAGCGACAATCCTAACCCTCGTTCACTAATTCGTTTGATGAAGAAGCTGGAGCGTCCGTTTGTTATAGCGGGAGAGCTCCGGAAAACCCGGCAGAACTGGTTAGCCCGAAAAGCAGGTGATCCCGCCCTCGCCGCTGAGATAGGCCAGCATGATTTGGAAACTTTCGGTAGATATTATGAGCGCCCAAACCACCAGGCAGCGACCACTGAGTGGTCGAACTACTATAGAAATAGTGCAAAGGCTAAGCGCGCTGCACTCGTGGGAGAATGTACTGGCCAGCCTATTCCTGTAAAAGAGTTACCTGCGGCTTTTGAGAAGCCAAATTGCGTCAATCCGAATCTTTGCATTTTCTGTATTAGTTACAAAGGCATAAAAACATATTCTTATATATGGTCTATTCTTTCTTATAAGATTTTACGCGAGCGTGAAAAGTTAGTTTCCCTGCGCAGTAATGCGGATGTTTCTGGGTTGGATTCTGCAATAAGTCGCCTTGACCAAATCATTGGCGCGTTTGAGACCGCTGGAAAGAAATGTGCGGGATGGTTAACAAAAGCTGCGCAGCAGACGCAGATGGGAAATTACCACCCTCGGTGGAGCGGCTTTATTCATTTGTTAGACGTGGCCAGTTTATGAGCGCGTTGGATCCTGAGTTGTTCAATGGTCTTGAAAGCCTAGAAAGCCTAGAAAGCCTAGAGAGCCCAGAAAGCTCGGAAGGTCTGGAGAGTCTGGAAGCATTACAAGGCTTGGGGGCAGGGCTCAAGTTTCCGCTAGATAACGACTATCCTATTTTGGTCAAAAAGGACGAGTCCACGGGACAGGATCAGGTGCTTGTCACTTATAGTCAAGATCGATGGGATTTTTCAAGTGTGTCTGGAACAATAAAAAACTTCTATTTTTATAGGCTTTCAAATTCAGCGAAGGGGGAAATTTCTGCTTCGGGATGGAAAGCGTTTAAGATGGTTATGGCGTACTTGTGGATTAACCGTGGGCACTCGATCTCGATTGAGACTTACAGCTACTACTACAAGCAGTTTCGTGCCCTTTTCGTCATAATGACTTCGCATAACGTGGATGTGCTTAAAGCCCCAATGAATGAGGATCAGGCCTGCAAGGTGTTCGGGCTTCACCGTCGCGCTAGCGTTATGCTTCAGCTCATTGCCGTTTTGTATGTTGGACGTGGTCGCTTAGGCTTTTATTTTTTGGCGCCGTGGGAGAGCACCTTGGTGCAGCGAATGCTTGAGCCAGTAGAGTTTCAACAAACGCCATGTATTCCATGGCGGATTTGGAATTACCAGAAAGATCGGCTTAAGGAGTTTATGGATGATTTCATCTCATCATCAGAGCGGCTAGATAGGCTCCAAAACCGTTTGATCGATCTTTACGAAGGGTCTGATTATAAGCGAAAGCGGGTTAAGGGGCGCGTCACCAGCGACACGCATAATATCAAGCCATTGGGTAAAGATGGCCATAGGTATTTAACCTTTCACCATTATTCTACTTTCTATAGATTGTCTCCGTTATTGAGAAAGTGGATGGTGCCTTTTGGGAGAGATCTTGATACGATTATCTCTCAAGATGGGGCGAGAATTTTTTCATCGTATTTGACCGCTGTTTCTTATGTGGGCTTGCTCTATCTTGCTAACTATTCCGGCATGCGAAGAGGCGAGCTTTCTAAGTTGAGAGCAAACTGCTTTATTTCAGATGATGATGAAGTTCTAGGTAAGGCTTACTTTCTTTGTGGCGGCACATCAAAGACAATCAATGACCCCAATGCTCTTTGGGTAACTGATGAATATAGTGGTGAGGTCGTAAAGGCGCTGGGTGCCGTTTCAGCAATGAGATTGAGGTGCGCAAAAATTTTTAATCGGGGCGATGTCGTAGGCGCCGATATGCTCAACCCTCTTCTGCTCCTACGTGCTTATGAGCCTTGGGGCCGTGCTAGGGGTGAAGCATTAGATAAGAGCGTCGAACTCTGTAAGGATTTTTCCTACAATGGCTGGCAGGGGGTATGCCCTAACCTTTTTGATACAAGAGTGCTCACTATTACTGAAGAAGACTTCCTGTTGGCCAAAAAGTATACCCCGTCATTGGACATACAAGAATTTGCCGTTGGCAATATTTGGCCTTTTGCTCTTCATCAGCTGAGACGTACGCTACTGATAGACGCCACTGAATCTGGGGTAAGCAGGTCATCAACTCAGTATCAAGCGAAACACCGGGATACATCGATGACTCGCTATTATATATCAAATTTTCAGAGCAATCTTAGCGCTGAAATGCGTAAGGGCTTAATGGCTGAAATTGTTGCAAGTTTATCAAGAACTGCTGTGGGCCTTAAAGAAAATCATTTTGTTTCTGTCTATGGTCAGGAGCATAAAGCGAAGCTCATCGAATTCGTAGATTTGACCGACATCAAAGACCTGGGCGAGACTGCCGACACAAGGTCTTTTTCGATCCGAGAAACATTCTTCGGTATATGTTTGAAAAAAGGCTATTGTTCATCAGGTGGAATTACTTTTGTAGGCGATTGCGGTACCTGCGCAGAGGGTCTGGGGGATAAACGTAAAGTTGCTGTATTAGTCGCTCTTAAAGATGAACTAACTTCTCGCCTCGTTGATTTCAAGTCAGGTGATTTGGATTATATTTCCATGGAGTTCCAAATTAAGGCTATAGATGCAGCCCTCAAAACTCTCCGGAGTGATGATAATGGGTAAGGCGGAGCTTGGTTTCAGTGCGTCCTTCGAGAGGCTTAAGTATGGAAACACCCTGATCCTTCCACCCGGCAGCCCGGTCTCTCAGAATAACGTTGCTAGGGAGGCCGGTAGAGACCCTTCTGCCTTGAGGAAGTCTCGATATCCTAAGCTTGTCGCAGACATCCAGGCTTGGATTGTAATGAAGGCCTCCACAACGACGGGCACGTCCACAAAGGTGGTGATTGCGGAGGAGAAGGATCCACATTTTGAATCCCAGCTAGCGGATGCAATGCTCCAACTGGACTCCCTTCGAGAAGAACGCGACCTACTGCTGTCCAAGCTTTTGATAGCAAATGACAGAATCCTACTTCTGACATCAAAAATCAAAGAAGACGGCAATGCAGGCAAAGGCTCGGCTCCTATTGTGTTCACCTAGGTTATGTCGAGTGCGCCAACCGACAAGGTGAGTGATACCGACTTGCCGTCCAGATCCGTCCAGCTGTGCCGCTCGAAGGAGGCGCAGAGAGTTTCGCAGCAAGGCCAGCTGACGGCACTTGTGGCCGTCAGGCCTGATTCATCTGGCTGAGCCGTCCGAGCGTCCTGCCATATACCGGACAGGAAGCTTTTCCCGATAGACTCAGAGGTCAAACAGGCAGCGTCATCTGTACCAGCCAGGCAAGAGCCTCCAGGGCTTGTGTGTGGTAGGAGGCGAGGATCAGCAAGGCCGCGCCATTCAGATATCTCCCAGCCGCGATGCCTGCCTTCCACGTAGGCTTCACCTTGAGGCCATGCTCACGCTTCAGTCGTTTGATCAGCTACTTCTGAGGCCGCTTTGACAAGGCAGCCAAACGCGAGAGCCCCAGGAACACCACCGCGAGCAACTGCATGTGGTCGCTTAAGTAGCGTTCGCCGGCGCCGAAGCCTTCAGGCAGGAAAGGCGGGGGCCCCGAGAAGGTGGCTGTAACCGTGAGGGTCGCGATCAGCACCCAAACGCTGCCTCGTCATCCTGACCAGTACGTCACCCTCCCTTTTGAGATCCTGGATGGTGACCTCATGATCGGACTGTTTGGTGAACTCCACTACGAGTAACGCACCGACTTATCGGACATAGGCGCACCCCATATCCCAAAACAGCGCATTAAAGCTTTTATTGAGTGGCCAAGTGATATCTTACCAATCTCCACCTGCCGTCCCGCTGGAAGCATGACGTCGGCCAGTGGCAGTGAGCAAAACCGATATGTTCCGCATGTCGACGCTCGCTGATCGCCGGGGCCCTTTACTCGTTATGCAATCAGCGTCACGGCGAAGCCGTTTTTCACAGCATGCAAGGAGTGCAAGATGCAATACGTGGCTTGTTTACGAGTTGGTCAGAATGACGTTAAGGCGCTGATAAATCTGGAAGACCACAGGCGGGACGTCGTAGCTCCGCTGTTGGACATGCGAGGCGACGAGGACAGACACCTACAAACATTCCTGGCGAATTGGACTGAGCATCCTTTTTTTCTGGACGTTTCAAGAGTAGCGAAGGACGTTGCTGAGGCCTTCATTACTACGAATGACCTGCATAATCCTCATGGTGCGTTTGAGAACAAACGTCGATTCTTCTCAGATGTGGCAGGCATCAACCAGAACGTTATACCAGTGGTTTCCTGGGTTGATGATGACCCCCAACGAGCAGTCATCCAAAGTGCACTCGCTCTTCAACGCGATTTCCCACATATAGCTATCAGGGTTACCTGTCCGGAAAACCCGACTGCGACTTCGTGGAACAGATTACTATCAATCCTTGATGCTCTTGAAAGCCCAGACACCGCGACGGTGATTTTGGATTTCGGCGCCACAGCCCCGGCCAATACTGCCTCAGGTTCGGATTTCAATGTATCGCTGCGTCAACTGAATACCTATCAGATACCGAATCTGGTGCTGATGAGCACCTCCTTCCCTATCGATAAGCCGGCCTCAAACACTTCACGTTCCTCCGCCTGTTACGACGTTGCGTGGCAAGCAAGGGTCGATACCAGCGGCATAGCGTCGGATATTGTCTATGGGGATTACGCCGCCACTAATCCAACCGCCTCGATGGAATACATACGAGGCATGCCTGTGCTTCCTTTCGCCTGCTATTACACACCAACAGAATGGTGGCAACGACGCAAAGGTTCGGACAAGGAATTTGTGCGGTACATTGAAATCGCCCAAGAAATCAGAGGGCTGCCGGGTTACCACGGTGATGATTTTTGCTGGGCTACTCGTGAGTACAGCAGAATTGTCGCCACATCTACCGGCTACGGGAACAACGGAACATGGAATGGATACAGGATCAATCAGCATATCTGCGCCATGATCCAGTCCATCGTAGATACTGACGACATCGATGACCTCGATGCCGATGACTTGCTCTAACGGTAACGTTGTTTCAGGCTGACCAATACATGTGACCTGATCACATTCATGGGAAGGGCGTCGCTGAGCTGGCGGCGCACTTCTTTTATGAGGTCGCGACTTTTCGTTGGCACCCCATGCTGGTTCGCGAGTGCATCCAACTCACTACGCCACAAAAACCCCGTAAGGTGGAATTTATCCTGGAGCTTGTTGGGCTTCGCCTTTCGAATCATCGCCATGCCGGAATAGTCATCGACGACGAGTACGCCAACATGCGGCAGACATGACTCAAGAGCCTTTACCAAGTGCTTTGAATGGCAGCATAGCCAGACTTCGTCAAAGCACGCCATATAGGCCCGCTGCTGACCCTCCCAGCGTGTCAAGGTGTCAGCATGGGACTTGATCTCGAAAGCGGTTAGCTTCCCATTAGCATGAACGAGATCGGCGCGTCTGGCCTTATCGATGAAGCACAACTCCTCGATGAAGACGTCACTCTCTTCATGGGGCATCGCTTTCGCGACCCACTGCTTGAGTATTGGGCGGATTTCGGTTGGATTCAACATGCGCGGATTATAGACAGACAGTTGAAGCTTCTCACGCGAAAAAGCATCCGGTCGTCGACGGCCACAAGCCCGTACCTGCATCATGACCATCTTGCCAGAGGCTGGGGATGCGCCCGATAGAAGCTTGGGCCAGTGTTTACTATCCTCACCTGCTCATCCCTGGCCGACCTTACTCCGTCATGCTGCGCACCGCTAGGCATGGAACGCTCGCGCCGAAATTGCTGGACTCATAGTAGCCATTGATTCGAAATTATTTGCCATCATAATGGCACTAGCTGCGGGAAAAGCCCAAAGGTCTGCTTTTGCTCGCTGTAGAAGCCCACTACCTATCCCTCGCTGCCGTTTTTTGCATCTAGGGAATGACATCGAACAAGGACGCTTTATGACTGCAAACCAAGAACTAGCACACGCCCTGCGTATGCGATTCGGCCTTCCACCTACCCAGCCTACAGACTCTCAGCTTGCCAGCATCAAAGCTGCAATCAAGCGGATCAGGGATCTAGGCCGGACAGCCAATCAGACGGATTGGGCTGAAGTGGTTAAGAGCTACTGCCCTGGGTTCGGTGAATGGGTATATAAGGGAGCGGATAACTCAGACCTTAACACGTTGCTCGCGCTGGCACTGGCCGACGCGAGGAGGGGCTAGCCATGGAAGCCAACAACCTGGCGGCGTTCAAAGCCAAGATCGAAAGAATTCTCCATCCGTGGCAATGGAATCCGACTCCAGATCAACTGGCCCGTCTGGCAGCAGATTTTTCTCAAAAGGCCCCTAAAACACAGACACAAGCTTTAATCATCTTTCAACGGCATTTTCCTGCCCACAAATTCTTAGCCCTTGGTGGAGCCGACAATTCGGACTACAACACACTACTAACTTTGGCACTTGCCGATGCCAAGGCAGCCTCAAGATGATCAAAGAGCTAGAGGTAGTTGGGATTCGTGCAAAACTCAGCGAGTTTCGAAGCGATCTAATCACTTCACTACATAGCTTTCTATCTGAAGACAGAACCAACAAGACTAAAAAACGCGATGCTCTTCTAGCCTATCAGAGAAAAGCTACAGCCTACTTCAACAGCGCTGAAACTTTCGTAGGCGATAGCGAACTATTAGGTGCAAGGGAAAGCAAACACTGGGCGCAGGGCTTTGCGGAAGATTGCTTTGCGATACTCGAATCGATACCACAGCACCTAGAGCTTCTTAGAACTGAATTTAAAAACCTTGGACTGAATGATCTTTCCAGCATAGAGCCAACACCAACAGCTTATGCTAACATGCAAAGAATGGTTTGCCTGTACCTTACGCCCGACAGAAAAGAAGCACTTTATAATAAGTTTAAAGACAACCAACTCCCGGTATACGGTTTTCAACAGAAGGCAAAAAACTTTATTATGGTAGATAAAATTTTGGCGTTTGTTTTTGGCGCTATTTTCCTAACTGCCATTCTGGTAATCGCACTATTTGTCCCGTCACCGACAGATTTCCAATACAACGTCTTTAGGACTATTCTAGCCTTGGCAGGCGCAGGTATAGGCGCAGTGATCCCAGGCTTTATGGAAGTTCGCTTCCAAAAATGGCTACGAGCTGGCGGTGCTCTAGCTGTTTTTGCAGTGTTGTACTTCTTCAGTCCTGCAAACTTGGTTGTTCAAGCAACTGTTTCTTGACACTGGTTTTTAAACCTCCTGCAAAGCGCATGGGAACATTAGAGATCCGAAATCAAAACACCACAACTACCATGTCTCCACCCACCACCTAAGGACAGCAGATGATCACGAAGATCAAAATCCAGGGTTATCGGATCTACGGCGACTTCACGCTGCTGCCAAACAAAGATCTCAACATCCTTGTGGGCGGTAATGACGCGGGAAAATCGACCCTGATGGAGGCGATTGGTCTGGCATTAAACGGACGTATCGGTGGCCGCTCCGCTCAGGAGGAGTTAAACCCCTATTGGTTCAACAAAGAGCTCGTTAATCAATTCCTGGAGGACTGCGATTGGGATGATAACCCAGCACTGCCAGAAATCCTGATTGAGCTATTTCTTGAAAATCGACCTGAGCTGCAATTTCTCTGTGGCGCGATCAATAGCGACAGGAAGACAAATGCCTGCCCTGGCATCTCATTCAAGGTCATTCCCAACCCTGAGTATGACGAGGAACTCACCCAATGGCGTATCAACCCCAGCGCGCTGATCCCCGTCGAGTACTACAAGATTGAATGGCGTACCTTTGGGGATGAGGTACTGACTAGGCGCCCCCGGCAGCTCGCCGTTGCGACTATCGATTCCCGTACCGTCCGCTCGACCTCAGGCGTTGACTACCACCTGCGTCAAATCCTAAGTGACCATTTGGAGCCGGTCGAGAAAGCCAAGATCTCCCAGCATTACCGCGAGATCAAAGAGTCCATGACATCTAACTCCCTGGGAGGCGTGAATGATCGCCTCAAGAATATTCGAGCGCCACTGGATAATCAGGTGATGGCCTTGGCCATGGATCAAAGTGCTCAATCCTCCTGGGAAGGGTCGGTCACACCACACGTGGATCATGTGCCGTTCGCCTTGGCTGGCCAGGGACAGCAGGCTTCGATCAAGATTTCGCTGGCCATGCAGCGCTTGTCCGAGCAGACCAGCATCGTGATGATTGAAGAGCCAGAGAATCATCTGTCGCATACGAGCTTGACCACGCTGCTGTCGCGCATCGAGGAGGCTGCAGGTGAGCGTCAACTGTTCATCTCGACCCACAGTGCCTATGTGCTGAATCGCCTCGGCCTGAGCTCCTTGCTCCTCCTGCATCGCGGCAAGGCATCTCACATAGAAACGCTTGATCCGGACACCGTCGGCTATTTCCAAAAGCTCCCAGGCTTCGACACGTTGCGGATGGTGCTGGCTCACAAGCTCGTCCTAGTGGAGGGCCCTTCGGACGAGATTCTGTTTGAGCGATTCTTCAGCGACCTCTACGGTAAGCACCCGATGGAGCTGGGGATTGATGTGATGAGCATGCATGGGCTGACGTTGAGGCGCTGCCTGGAACTGTGTACTGCCATCGATCGCCCAGTTGCAGTGCTTCGAGACAACGATGGGGAAGACCCAGAAATCCTTAAGGAAACCGTCAACGAACTACTAGAAACAGGAAAGCGAGAGCTCTTCATTGGCGCAAAGGAAGCTGGCAGGACATTGGAGCCACAATTGCGGGCG
Source organism: Pseudomonas hefeiensis (assembly GCF_030687835.1). Taxonomy (NCBI): domain Bacteria; kingdom Pseudomonadati; phylum Pseudomonadota; class Gammaproteobacteria; order Pseudomonadales; family Pseudomonadaceae; genus Pseudomonas; species Pseudomonas hefeiensis. The sequence continues at coordinate 6,199,532 of NZ_CP117449.1, read as the reverse complement.
TGCAACAGCGAAGAGTCTCTGCGCAAGATTCTTGGAGTCACTGATCGGGCCAGCCTTGAGAAATGGATGTCGAGAGAGAAAACGGAAGCAGCACTTCTCATCGCCAAATCCAAGGAGGCGATCACTCCGCCACCTTATATGGCAGCGGCAGCGGCGTTCATTCATGGCTAAAAATTACCTGACCCTGGCAGTTGCGGGCGCTCGCAAGACACAAGGCCTAGTGGAGCATTGCAAGGCATTACCAGCCGATCGTAAAGTTCTGCTCATCACATTCGCACAGACCAATCAGATCGAGTTGCGCGAGCGTGTAAGGCGGTACGCCGGCGAGCGACCAGGCTTGGAGGTCTCTGGCTGGTTCAGCTTCCTAATACGTCATTTCGTCAAACCCTTCGTCCCGTTTGCATTTCCCGGCAAGCGCTGCAAGGGCTTCAATTTCGAAGGTGATCCAGGGCGATATGCCAGCGGTGAGAATCGTTTTTTCGATTCGTCGGACAGTGTGTATGGGAAAGAATTAGCACGCTTGGCCCACCAACTGATTGGCCAAAGCGGCGGGGCCTTGATTCAACGCCTCGAATGCCTTTACGACGAAATACTCATCGACGAGGTTCAGGATCTTTCGGGTTACGACTGGGACATCCTGGAGGCGCTGTTCGGCACACGCATTGAGATACGGCTCGTCGGAGATGTCCGTCAGGCAGTCTTGTCCACCAATCCTCGTGGTCAGATGAAGAAAGCCTTTGCCTACTCGAAATCCATTGCATGGTTCAAAAAACAGCAGAAAGCTGGCCGTCTGGAAATCAACTACAGCTCTGTCACGTGGAGGTGCTGCCAGACAATAGCTACCTTTTCCGACACCATCTTTGAGGCGATCTGGGAGTTTCCGAAAACGACCTCACAGAATCACGCGATCACACCCCACGACGGCGTTTTCCTCGTGAAGAAGACTCACGTACGTCAGTACGTTGAGACATTCCAGCCCCAGTGCCTGCGCAACAGCATTCGCTCGGGCACAGAGTTCGACCTCAACTACATGAATTTTGGGGTGTCCAAAGGGCAAACCTTCAACCGCGTGCTGATTTATCCAACCGAACCTATCGGCAAGTTCATCAGCAAAGGGGAGTATCTCTTGCCCCTATCCGCAGCCGATTTTTATGTAGCGGTCACACGGGCCGAGCAAAGCGTGGCGATTGTCTTGGATAAGCCAGGGGCCTCACAGATCCCCTATTGGTATCCAACTGCCGCCGCTGAGTAATTGCATGGACTTGACCACCATTTGCATTTGACTTGACCAGTCGTTTGCGTCGGATTTGACCAGTCCGCTGGCCGACCCTGATCGGCCAAGAGCGGACGTTTTTGGGCTACCCCTCGCTCCGGTAGATATCTGCATGTGACGCTTCGACCTCAGCAAACCTATTCCTGCCGTGCGGCGTAACCCACTTGCAATAGACACGCTCAGTGCGAATCGGGTAGTGTCTCAGACGAATTAGCTTAATCGTTATGCATAATTTGATCCCGGAAAATGAGTGAAGAAATTAGAAATTGGTATATCTATATTTTGAAGCTTGAACTGAACTCATGGTACGTGGGCACAGCTAAGGGGTTGAGATCAAGGCTGCGAAGCCATGGTAAGAAAAGCCCTTACTCTAAATTAAAGAAAAAGGGCGCCGTCGAATATATGGAGAGTGGCCTCACGGGAAAGAGAAAAGCAACTCATTTACATGCAGTTTTTAGATCAATTGGCGATTGTTTCTGGGTTACGGAAATTGAAAATACTATCACCGTAGCCTTGGGGCAAAAGTATGGTTTCGATAAAGTTAGGGGTGGATCTATAATTCAGCCTTGGAATTACGAGCTAAATGATACTGAAGTGAAAAATCTAATTCGACGATTTAGTTGTAGTGATATTAGGTTTAAATATAAGCTAAACGAAATAAATTTAACTCAAGAAAAGCCATTTGTCTTCCCGGTTACTCGGAGAAGGAATGCATAGCAAGGCATTCTCAGTTGAGGCTCGAATTCCCTAGTGATCCCCGACCCACGCAGACTCGGTACGCGAGCGATTGCTCACATCGGCCATAGCAACCTAGGCTGATGCTCGCTCGAATTTAGGGTGTCGGCCTCTCGGGCTGCCAAAAATTGCAGCTGAAGTTATTCAACCCCCCACCGTGGGGACTAGGTCTCACCGCGAACACCTCAGGCACAGCATCCACGTCGCTGATTGCAGCTTGCTGATCACTCGGCAGGTTAATGTACGTCATAACCACAACTTTCCTTGTAAGAGGTCTAGCCACCGCCTCATCTTGGGCTAAAGCCACTGGCAACTTTCCGCCTATCCCTCACCCCAGAAGGTGGCCGTTTGAGATGCCACCGCACGGTGAGGTTATTTAGGTTTACCTGCTCAAAACTTCAGAATGGCCAGCGAAGCCAATCCTCATTGCGCACACCAAACTTAATATTTGACCACTCATCCGTCATTTCACAAACCTTCTTGTAGTGCTCGTGATTCGCTGGGAGATTAGCCGCCATACGCCAAGAAACAAAGCCCTCATCTCCAGCAGCACAAATTAATTTTTGGGTGTAAGTTTGTATTCCGAGCGCCATACCGTCATAAGTTTCTTTATTACCACCAGCCAGTTGATGCTCAAGAGAGGTAGCCTCAATGCTTTGCAGTCTGAAAAGATGAGAGGGGTAATCATCTTCTTGGGTGTCATTCCGCATTGGCCGCTGGAAGCTGAACGCCCAGAACAAGGAAGCTACCATGTAAATACATACGCCAAAATGCACTGAGCGGAGCGCTCCTTCGTCATAGCCAATATACTCCGACTCCGGAAGCAAGCTTTCTCTAAGCTCGACAAGCATGAACTGAAATGCATAAGTATCTGCGATGATTTCACGAGTGTGTGCAGCCAGCCTATCGGCCTCACTCATCGCCTCACCTCCACTCATCGCCTCATGCACAAAGACTTCATCAGTGCTTGATGATGAGGAAGGGGGTGCAGATTTTGAATTTCCGGCTCGTCTGTCCCCGTGCAAATTATGGAGATGTCCTATTTCATGCAACACAAGAAATACAAACAAGCCTTCGGCAAGCATTTCGAAAGCTTTCCTATAATCGTCCTGATAAAGCCACCAATACCTTTCATCCGACCAATCGAATTCAGCGCTCTTAAACCAGTAGCTTAAATTGTTTACCCAGGGCTCGTAGAATTCATCCTCTGGGGATTTCTGACGCCGCTCTGCCCCCACCATCATAGCTGAGGTGCGAAATATAAGATCAAGCATGCCCTTACAAACTAAAACCGCTTGATGACCATGAACAGCTGCGGCTTGGACTTGCACGCTGTCTAATAGATAGAAGCTCGAATCACCCTCTATATATTTCTGACACAGCATTCGACCGAGAAAATCAAACTCAGAATAGATTACATCCTCTTGGATCGAAAGATCGAGAAACGCTTCGCCAGTTTCCGAGAAAATCTGCCGCTTGATGTAATCCTCAACAACATCTTTATAACTTTGCATAACAATCCTTTGCGCAAGTGATATTTCGGGTTTGTGTATTGGAAAAATCAGATCCTACTTATAAGCCTGGTCATTTAGGAACACCATGGCGGATGCTGTCACGTTGAGCGCGTACTTTGCCACATGCTCGGGCACTACCTTCGCCTTTTCTCCTGCTCCGTGGGCAGAGCCAAGCTTGTTACGGAGAGTGCCCACGATCAGCAGTGGCGACTCCCAAAAGCTATCCATTTGAGTCTGCCCCATGATCGTTCTCAAGAGCTTCGAGGTGGTATCGCCCTGGGTATACCCGAAGCCCTTCTGGCCACAAATCACCTTCATCACGCTTTCGTAACTGGAGTTGCACTTGGTGACACAGTCTCCGAATTTCTGGTGCCTGTAGTCCTCTAGCGCAGCCATGAATTCAGCATTGGCATGGCGGAAGGCGGGCTGCCGAAGCAGCTCAAGAGCTGGCTCGATGGCTGTCTCATGAATCACCTGGCTGTCTTTCGGAATCACCTTGGACTCTTCGAGCAACCGAATGGATTGGCCGCCAAAGTCGTCACTCTGCCACGACTCCCAAATCTGCTTGGTGATGAAATAAGGCAGATCGTCAACACTCAAAAATTCATTGAGCCTTTCCACGACCTTCTCTTGCTGGCCGCCCAAGCAACGGTGTGCGTCTGAGTGGACAATGTATTCCACAGCATCGAGAAAGTGAGCGTCACTGCACGTTCGGAGGAACTGCATGGCGTCCTCCACAATTGAGTCAACCTTGGTCTGAGTGAGCGGGACTCGCCCAACTAAATAGGTCAGCTTTCCGTGAAGAAACTCAAGGGTTTCATACAAGCTTCCACCATTTGCGTCGCGCAGCAACATGAGCGTCCGACGCCTGAATCCGTCTGTCAGTGGTTTTCTAGCCACCGACTTGTTTTCCTTCCTTCGAGAAAAAACGTTGAAAATGTTGCCTATCACATAGTCATCCTATTGCCAGGTAAACAGGAGAACAGCCTATTCAAGTTCAAGCCAGCCACTCAAAATCGGGGCCGCGGAGGTCAATCAGGGGATATTGGCACAGATGCTCAGATACGCGCAGCGCCCACAATGCCGGCCCCTGGAAGCAGATCGATCACCTGCAGCAAAACGTTGAGCCATCTTGTAAACGGACGTGCTCGCGGCCTGCTTGGAAGGGCCATCCATCACGTGCTGGTCAGTGATAATGGAGTAGATCTTCGCACTCGGCCTTCGAGAGCCATTGATATCAAGCATCATGGGCCGTAGGTGACTGAGGGTGTACTGGATTCCCGTCTGAGCTCGAATCCAGTGCAGCTGCCCTTTATCGACGAGCATCCAAGGGAGCTCAATGCGCACACCGTTGACTTCGGAAACCATCCCTTCTTCGACGGCACCGCCGACGCTGTTAACCACCACCAGCCCACGCTTGGCGGCAGCAATCGCATCATCCATCAAGCCAGGGTCTTCTGCCCTATCTGGAAGTCCGTGTAACGCCCATGCGGCTTGGAATGCCGTGTTGGGGTCAGTGCCATCCCTCGCCACGGCCAACAGCATGTCCGTAATCGCCCAGCGGGCACGGATCGAGACATCGATTTCCTGCTCGGCAGTGAGCGCTAGCTCATGGCGATAGTGGTACTGGAGGGGACAGCTCATGTAGGCCTGGAACGCCTCATAGCTCACAGTGGGTACCACGGTGCTGCTAGCCAACGGCACCGGCATGATGGGTGCGGGCGGTACCTTCACCCCTGAGCGCTTAACCAGACTCGTGGCAGCAGCGCGATTGAGCGGAACTGGACGTGGCCACCCGCTGATCTCATAGAGATACAGGTAATCACGGGCCCGAGACAGAGCGACGTAGAGCAGGTTATTGCGCTCCACCCGTTCTTCAAACATGAACTCTGATCCAGTGCTGTTCAAAACTTCGGGAGGGATGAGATCTAACCCCCGCACATCGTATGCATAGGGTCGATTGGCGCCGTATGACGCGTCGTCAACATCGGTGACGTGAACTGCTGGGTACTCAAGCCCCCTTGCTGGAATGCACGGTCATAACGCTCACCGCATCCAGGACTCGCGCTTCAGGCGGTAAACCACGATCCCCTAGCTTTTCTCCGATCCTACGGCGTAGCTCCTCGCGAAGTAGGAACTGGGAAAGCCGTGCCTGGCGGATATCTCCGTCACCATTGCGTACGGCATAGACGAACAGCCATGTTGCCAAGCGCTGAGTATGGGCCTGAATGGTTTGATCAGCAGGGTTTGGAAGACCGTAGCGCTGATCGAGCAGTACTTTGGCGACAAAATCCCAAGGCCTTGAATTCCGCTTGAGCCCTCTCAACAGCAACGCCAAATTTGACTTAGCTTGCTGGCCAGCGGGCGAGAGGCCTGGCGTAGGCAGCCATAGCCACCGGCCTCGCTGCATGCTCAATCCTGCGCCTTTGCGGGTCAGGAATATGAGGTGCTCAATATCTTGGGGTGGCATTCGAAACGCTGGCTCAGAGATCAGCCCGACCAGTGAGCGCGGCTGTCGCATGCACAGCAGTTCCATAAGGCACAGCAGCTTCTTTATTTCAGGGCGCTGGCAGACATCGCCGATGTGCAGCACTGGCACATTCAGGTTTTCAAGCGCTTCAACAATTTGCTCAACGTTTGCCGATTTGCGGCTGATCACGACTTGATCCCTGTACGGGACACCCCTCTGCACCAGCCCATCAATGCGCTGAGCGATGGTGACGGCTTGGGAGGGCTTGGAGTCGCATTCATAGAGGGTAGGTATGACCCCGATCGAGGGACGATACGCCGTGACTGGTTCCAGAGGCATCCGGTCATTCAGTGCATGATGGATGCCTGCGCAGGAAAATAGCTCCAAGATCTCAGGGGTGCTTCGCCGATTCAGGTCGAGGGCGTAGCGGCGCACCGTTGCTCCTGGAATGGTGCTCAGGAACGTGGCGTCGAAGTGCATCAAGCTACGGATCGATGCGCCTCGCCAATGGTGGATGGCTTGGCGCACGTCACCAACGACCCAGAACGATTGAGCATTGAGAGCCAATTGCCGAAGGAGGTCGACCATCACCTCGGTGACATCCTGATATTCGTCCACTAGTACGTGCGAGAAATGGTCGATGTACTGAGCAACGCTTGTCCGATCCCGCTTGGCCTGGGATGCAGGGAGGGCAATGAGGTCAACGTAGTCGACCAGATGCTCAGCTCGCATTGCTGTTTCGTAGGCTTCAAACAGGGTGGCGATGTCTTCGCGCTCATTGGCTACATCGGGCTCGCAGGGCGGCAGTGCAGCCAGACGTGCTCGGTAGTCGGCAACCGTGAGGCATTCTTCCTTGAGACGTTTGATATGGCCAAGAACGCCAGGTAACCAATCGTACGGGTTCTGTAGTCTCAGGTAATACTTGAGCCGCACCTTGGGCAGCGTGCTCACCATCAGGCGAACTTGCATCAGCGGATCTGCGAGCCGAACGTCGGACTCCAGTCCGAAAATCTGATGGTATTTGCGAAGGAATTCGAGCCCGAATGCATGGAAAGTTCCGGCCCACACGTCGGCGGCTCCGGCGATGCCAGATACCTTCAGGCGCTCCACCAATTCATGAGCCGCCTTGTTCGTGAAGGTCAGCACCAAGATTTGGCTGGGAGGGATACCGCGCTCGACCAGGTGCTTGATGCGATGGATCAGTGTCGTCGTTTTACCAGTACCCGGCCCGGCAACAACGTTGACGAAGGTTTCGGACGCGGTAGCAGCGTCGTGCTGTCCCTGCGTCATAAGCGGCAGAGGAGGAGGTGGAGCAGGAGGCAATATGGGGAGCAAAATGCCGTCGAATAGCTGAAGACGAACGATCTCCAGCGGTACCTCCAGAGTGACCGCGATGACCGTGGCACCATTACCGCCATGGAACAGTTGGCTTGCGACACCACGGGGTAGCAGAAGCTCACGGGCAAAAACGTTGGCTTGAAGCTCCAAGCGTTCACGAGCACCGTATGCTTCTACCGCCACCGTAGCCTGGCTCCCATAGGAATCCGTCATGCTGGTCAGATGAGCGACCGTCTGTGCGGGGCGATCGCCGTCGAGATACCAGTGACCCAACTCATGGGCGATGAGATAGGCCGTTTCTCCTGGAGACACGTCGTTGCGGATGTAGATAGTTTGAATTTCTCGCTTGAGCACCCCGCTGCCGCCACCCAACTCTGGGTGCCCGAAAGGTAAGCGCTCAATCGCGATTTCGAGCGTGTCCTCAACATGAGCCAAGAGCTCAGAGGAGCTGACGCCACCTAGAGAAGCGGCCAATCCGACCAGGGCTTCTCGGGTTTCGAATGCTTGCCGACGTGCCCGGTCGAACGGATTCACACTTAGCCCTCTAGGTTCAGGAGACGCTCTTGTTCCTCAGCCGGCAGCTGAAGCTCTTTGACTGCGACACTCCACGCCTTGCGTTCCGCTTGCACGGTGGGTTTTCCATCAGTCGCTTTGAAAGCTGGAACGCATTGGGTGGCGAACCGACGCTCCAAGGCTACCGACACAACGTCCAAAGGCTTTTTCAGAACGACGGCCAGCTTCGCCAGGACTCGCGCAGGCGCCAGTACCGAACCACCAAGGATCATGTTGGTCAGGCCGCGTTGCTCACCTAGATCGATCTGAGGAGCGAGAGCACGGGCTTTGACCCCACTGACCCGCTCGATCGCCTTGATAGCCTCTACGACAGCCTCATCACTGGTAATCGAACTAGTCGTTGCCTCACGCACAGCGGCAGCGTGAGGGCAATGGCTCAACGCGTTGGCGAGAAGGAAGTTGGTGAATGATGACAACGAGCGCTCATATTCACCTGCGCGTAAACGCGTTCTCATCACCAGACGCCTGTCAGCCCGGATAATCCAACTCTCCGAATCGGCACCTTCGTAATCATTGGCAGTGCGCTCGTAATCAGTCAGCAGTTCCGAAGGGTCTACTGTCCTTGATTCTTTATCGAACCGGGTCAGCCCGTCCTGCACCAGATCTCGCGCAGCGATCGACAGCGATACCCCACGGCGTTTTGCTACGCGTCTTACCAATTCGTGAAGCGAGACCTTGGTAGTTAAACCAATTTGCAAGCGGGCAGCTTGGGTTCGTTCATCGGTGATTTTGGTAGTAGCGGTAGGTTGCATGGTCGCCTCCAAAGTCTGCTTATCCGCAGGCACTGTGCGTGAGACAGGTGGCATCGCTGACCGTTCGTCAGCTGGAATCAGTTCGACGAGTACGGACATCAAGCCAAGCAGCAGGTGCGGCTCGTCCTTGCCGGTGACCACTACAGGCTGGCCATTAGCCAGAGTCATCTCACACTCAATGCCCTGGGAGGTCTCCCGCAAGTGCATGAATGGCTTAAGGCAGGCTAGGAAACTAGCGCACCCTTGGAGATAATCGGCAGGCTGAAGCTTGGGCATTTTCATAGACGAATTTAGTCGCTGGTGGGATCGTGCGTGATAATCACGCTGACGTACATCACTTTTATATCACTCGCGCGTGTAGGGATACAATTGATCCAGGCAATCTTTACAGAAGCAGTGCGTGTCGCAGTCAGCGAATGGCGAGCGAACGTGACCTATGAGCAAGTGCTTGAGTACCTGGCGCGCCCTGGCGATCTGGGGCGTGAGCTGCAGCCTGCGATCGAACGCGAGCTCAATATCCGGGGGAGCAGCTGTGCAGAGGTGCAAGCCTTTGCATGGGCACAGCCTTGCCTGACGCTGGAGGGTATCTTCCGGCCAGATGACCTACCCGATACCCCCATTGATTTTTGCCCGGTGCCTGAAGCAGAAGGCACGGTCATTGCCCGAGTAACTGCGATCGCGTGCCTTGCGGCTATCAATTCCGCCACGGTTTCCTACGGCTCCGAGAACGGAGGCGACCTGTTCGTTAACTTGGTGGTGTTCCCGCCTGGCCGAGGAAAATACACAGTCAAATCGGCGGACAAGATGAGTGGGCACACGGATGGCGTGACCTTCCCGTTGCGGGGATACCGCGACCCCCTGAATGAACGCATTGCCCCCTCTCCAGACTTCGTGTGCTTGTCGGCCCTGCGTAACCCAAAGCAAGTGCCGACCACGGTTATGCCTCTCGACCACCTTATGGCGCGCTTGAGCGAAGAGCATATTGAGGAGCTCCAGAAGCCTCAGTACATCATCGGTTCACAGCTGACCTTCCGGGATGGAATGGTAGACATCCTGGGCGACGAGCTCGATGTCGATGATGCACAGCTTCTCTTCCAAATGAATGGGAGCTGGTGGATCAGGTTCAGCCACAGCAACACGCAGATTGCTGACATCGGCCACAAATCGGCGCAGGAAGCGATGGACGCCTTGAAGCACGCATGCGCTGATTGCGCGATCGCTGTTCCTTTGCAGCCAGGTGATATCGCCTTGGTGAACAATCGCATTGCGCTACATGGTCGCAGTGAGCCTGGAAGTGAATACGGCGAGCAAACACGCTGGCTGCTACGTACCTACGGGCTAGAAATCACTGAGATCGATCTTAGCCAGTGGCATGAGGGCAGTGACTTCAAGCTATACCCGTAAACCTCAGCGCTTGGGCTATCACAAATGAGCTCGTCCGCTACAAGCCTCTGCAAGTCCGTAACCCAAACCTATTGAGTCGTCGAGCCACCTGCACGATTCTAAGAATCCCCCGGCTTAGCTTCTTCATCTGGAGCCCTCGCCGCAGACACTTAGTGACCACCAGCATCGCTAAATTCTATAAAATGGGAGAGTGCGGTTCTGACACGGCCAGTCGTGACGTGAGAATGGAGCCATCAGGTAGTTAAGGATTGCTGGCATGTCACGTTTTAAGGCGCCGCCGCCTCAGGCGATACCGGTCGAGTTCGACCATCACGAAGATTTCAACATTGCTCACCCCACCACAGGCCTGGAATCCTGGGGATTGGTGAAGGTCACCAGCCAGTTATTGCAACAGCCCGGCGGGGATATCTACCTCAGGGCGGGCAAGCACATCGGGCCCCACAAAGGCTTCGGTGTACGCCACATCTGGCAAGAGCGTGGGCATGACCTGGTAAAGTGGGGCTACCCAACGGTCTATGATGTACCGCGTTTTGTGTCCGACATCATCGTGCATGGCACAAACATCGTTTGTGAGTTTGACTCGATGAAGGGGAACGAGCGACTGATCGTGCTCCGGGGTCGCAAAGGGTGTGCAGTATTAGCAGCTTGGCCTATCGGCGATGACCAGCTCTATTACAGCGTGGTGACGGCTTATCGCAACCGCACGCCGAACGGGAAAGCTGTCGGGATGATTGAGGGTTTTCAAATCCCAGAAACGCCAAAGGCGCCAGATTTGGCGCCCTTGACTGAAGAAGATATGCGGGATGGTAGTCGCAGCGCTTGCTTAGCTAACCCCTAGGGGTTGGGTCACATGCCAACAGACCGAAGTCTGATGCCGCTACCACACGGATGGCGTCTCCGTGCAATCCACACTCCAGATCCAATTTCGCCTGATGATCTCGGAGCCCTGCTCTTATTTCCCGCACACCCACTATAGCGTCACGACCTGCGTTACACAAGGTGAAATCCCATGATGGGAAGTGAGGATCGGCTATTTCAGATGAAGCGTATGCCAACAAAACCGGGGCAAAAACCACTCCAGTTGAGACAAAAATTGCCTAGCGCTCCCCGGCCCACGCAGACTTGGTACGCCAAAGGTTGTACACATCGGCCCCAGTTACCGGGGCTGATGGCTTGCCAGATTTATGGTGCCGGCCTCTCGGGCTGCCAGAAATTACAGCTGAAGTTATTAAGGCCCCCACCGTAGGGACTAGGCCTCACCGCGAACACCTCCGGCACAGCATCGCCATCGCCGCCATCGCGGAAGAACTCCCTCATCGAGAAGAGTGCCTGGGCCTTCAAACCCTCCCACTCTCGGTAGCGACTGTCTTCAAGATCCCTCTCTACCTGTGCCGCGCTGGGTTTACGCTTGGGCAACGAAGTGTAACTCGGCTGAGGGGAGAAATCGTAGACGAACGTCACATAGCCGTGCTTCCAGTCCGCAGATGGCGACGCTCGCCAGCGAAACGACACAGGCACCGATAGCCGCTTGCTGAGATGGAAAGGCGGCGTGATCTGATCATCAATGAAGAACAGCTCGCCCTCTTTACGCTCAGTTTCGAGCCGCCCTTTCATCTGCTGCAAAGCATGAATGAGATCATTGCCGGCATACAGAGCATCCTGCCGAGTGCGTTCACGCTTGGCGTGGGCCTTGGCCTTGCTGTACTCAGTGATCGCTTGCTGAAACCCATGGAGCTTGGTACTCACGTAGGGGCCACAGTCACTGAGCCCAAGGCCATGAATAGGCCCTATACGCTCTTCATCGAGGCACTTGCGCACTGCGCCCGAAGCGCTGTCTCATCAACGTCGCTGATTGCTGATTGCTGATTGCTGATTGCTGATTGCTGATTGCTGATTGCAGATTGCAGATTGCTGATTGCTGATTACTGGGCAGGTTAATGTACGTCATGACCAAAACTATCCTTGTGAAAGGGGCCCGGCTCGTCTCATCCAGCGATAGGATGATGGCGTAATGACATCATATAGCATGGCTGCAGGGCGGCGGAAGCCCCTCTTGGAAGGGATGCCAATAGCTCTCATCGAGCCCGCGCGCAGCGAATGTTTGGATATGGCAGCGCTCGAAGAGGGATTTTCCTCGTAAAGCCGAAAGCGTCGCTGAACAGGCACACAGCGTCTACCGAAGTGAAGTGATCGCTTGGACGACCTCTTTGGCCACTGCCCCCTTCTACCATATGGACAACCGATGCCGGGCTAGCTGCGACCGGAGATACTAGCGGCCACCGTCATCCAACATCCGAGCGACCCTGCACTAATGGCTAGCCCCTGCCGAGGGCCAAACGACGATTTCAGTCACTTCGATTTTTTGATCAGGTAGCTGCTGACCGAGGCGCACAGGCCAACAATGAGTTCAGCGTCTTCGAAGGACGGTTCGCGACCCTCTTGGATGTGCCGTCCGAACTCCGACGCGTACGCCCAAGTTTTGATAACTGCCTGATCTAATGGTGCTGGAATTAGCGTTCGGCAATCGTTCATGATCCTGCCCAGGGTTGCCTGTTGATCCCCAGTGACCTGTCGAGCAACGCACTCCAGCGAGGCCATGGCGTGTTGAATTGCTCCCGTCGGGTCTGGGGATGGCCGGCGTGAGAGGTCAGCTATCGCCTGGTGCAATTCCTTGCTGGCCGTGACGTGACCGTGTTGATGCTCAGTTTCTTTCGCAGAAGTCAAAACCTGCTCAAAGGATTCAGAGCCACGCATTTCGATGCGGCCACCGAGCAGCTTCCAGCCTATGCCGTGCTCGATGAAGAACTCGTTCAGCTCAGTCGTGAAGTGCTCATAAACGTCGCCGTCGTAATTTCGGTTGCCGAAATAGGCATCAAGCCGCTCGATGACGTCATACACTTTGAACCACTTGCATTGCTCAAGGCGCTGGACATTCTCCTCGTGGATATTGGGCGTCTCGCTCCAGTTCCCCCTGTCAGGCAATACCTTCAAAGTCTGGCAGATGATTTCGCGCAGTCCTGATGGTTTGAGACCACATTCGTAGCTCAATTGAATCAGATATTCCTGCAGCGCTTGCGGTGCATCCTCTCGTACGGTGATCTCGGCCTCATCGACCTGCGAGAAACCGTGACGCCTTGAAAATGAATCCTTCATCCTTAGTCTCCGCCTGACCTAGTCCACCGGCACATCGCCATAGCGAGCCAGTTCGATAATGCCTGACATCCCTGGCCTGGGATAGAACAGTGGAATCAACGCTCGCCTGACTTGAGGCCGGGACGTTCAACGCGCAGTGATCGAATCAAATTATAAAGGAGTGAGCTCAAGTCATGCCCGAGCTACGAGTAAAGTGAGTCATCAATTCGACCATCGTCCTCATCGTAATCAGGATCGAAATCTTCCAATTCCTCATCCTCCACCTCATGACCTATCAGGCCGCTTTGATAGAGGCCAATTTCATACATTCTTGTCTTCAATTCCTCATGGGCGCTGCGAATCGCCAGCACTGTAGCTTCGATATGCAAGGTGCCCTTGAGGTCTCTTTCTAGCTTGTTCGCACGTAGCAAACAGCCCAAAGAGCGTACTCCAAGAAGCCACTCCGAACGTGCTGAGCCGGACGTACCTTCGTTCCTGTCGAAGACGAACGTGATTTCGACTTTGTTGACGCTTCGCCGCCCCCGAACCATGTCAGCGCCGGAACCGTCAGGAGGCATATCTGCGAAGTGATACGAACCCTGTACGAACACCAGATCGCCAGGTGTAACCAGAATATCGAGTGTGCCCCGATCTAGGTCATCCGAAATGTTACGGACGCAGGTATGCTCTATGGCGGCCTTCAGCATGTTGCTCATATACCGGTACAGCGAGAGTGACCGAGCCTGGCCGACGTACACGAGGCCCTCACTGGAACAAAGGTAACCTTCGTCGTCACACGCGCCATTGCGCAGGGCGCCCTGGAACCCCTTGAGCTGGGTGATCTCCACTCCGACGTGTTCGGCAATTTCGAAAACCCTGAGGTGATTGAAGTACCACCACTGGCAACTCATTAGCTGAGTGGCTTTGAATATGGCCAAAGGATCGAGCCGGCTCACATCCTGTTCCCACACCGCCTTTTCCGCCTTGAGCCGGTCAGCGGTGAGCGTAAGCTCCAGAGCATGCGTGGAGTGCGCCTCCCCATGATGGATAGAGCAAAGCACTGCGAGGTTGGCCGGAGAGTGATCGCGACTTTCCGCCCATGACTTGATGTGATGCACGACTACCGGGCGCTCAGCATCTCGACAGACACAGCAAACCCAGCGGTTGTCATAAAGCGTCTTGATGAGGACATCCGGTGGTATTGGCGGCCTGCTTTTGCCGAGGATCTTGGGCACGACGGATTCTGTGAACCCCAGTTCGAGCAGTTTCTCCGGACGCTGTAGTTGGAGCTTCGCAAGCGTCCACTTCTCCTCCCTCAGCTTCCTGGCCAACGCACTGTCT